>JANMPV010000289.1:0-3259 GCA_031370045.1 Novosphingobium sp.
GCCCCGAGTGGCTGCCCCGCCTGGAGTCGGCCGCGCAGGCCTACCCGCGCGAAAGCGCCATCAGCCATGCCGTGGGCAGTGCGCTGGCCGAGCGCCAACTGTGGGGCAAGGCGCGGACGCTGCTCGAGGATGTGCCGCCGACCCCACGCTGGCGGCTGCGGCCCGCCGCCACGCCTGCCTCACGCTGGCCCGCATCGCCGACGAGGAAGACGACGCGGCTCGCGCGTCCCGCTGCTACGAGCAAGCCGCGCGCATGGGCTGAGCGGCGTGTCGGCGCTGCTATAATCCAAAGCTTCGCGGCTGTAGCTCAGTTGGATAGAGTACTTGGCTACGAACCAAGGGGTCGTGGGTTCAATTCCTGCCAGCCGCACCAGAACATACGTTCTAGAACAACAGCTTAGAGGCTCAAGCCCCTAGGCTGTTTTTCTTTGCTGGGGGACTTTTGGGGGGAGTGGCCTCCGCCCGTTGGCCCTCTTGCTCACGTCGCAGGGTCTGCAGGCTCTTGTTCCAGCGTCCGCTGTCTTCCTTCACCTTCTCCAGCGCGGCATGCAGCTCGACGATCTGCGCCACGCTGTAGTGGCGCGTCATGGTCGTGGTGCTGTGAGTGTGATCACCCAATTCGATGGGCCGATGATCACGTTTGATGATGGTCTGCGGGGCCATCGCGGAGCGTGAACATCGGCGACGTTTCGGCGACCGGCGCGGTCGTTTGCAAGATCGGCGATGTCCATCAAGACGATGAACAAAGCGCCGGCAACGTTGAAACTGGCGGCGCGCGGCGTTGAACGGTGCGGGATTCAGAACGGTGGGTCGTCGAGGCCTGCATGCCATGCGCGAGGCCGTGTGCGCGCGGTACGGGCCGCAAGCGCAACAGGCCTGGCGCGATCAACTCATGCCCGATCAAGCTCCGCCCGAGTTCGATCCGTACCTGCCGTTCTGATCCTCCAGCCGCATCGCCCAAAAACCAGATGGGCCCCTCACGGGGCCATCTCCAATTCGTCGCGTCAAACCTGAACGCAAACTCGGCACCAATCCAAAACCGCGCCCTCACCGCCGAACAGAGGCGGATCTACACCGCCGCTAACAGGAGTCGCCGCCTGAAAGAGAAGCGGTGGGTATGCGACGCGGGCACCGCGCGCGGTGACACATTGAAATGGGTCGCCAGTGCCAATTGAAAGATCAAAAGTGACAGCTTGAAGGGAAACCGACACCCATCACGAGCACTTCCAGCCGCGGATGCGCACTCGCGATCTCTCCGAGCTTCATGACAGCGAGCGGGGTTTCGATCATTGCCCATATCCGCAGGTCAGCCGGCGCGCCCGCTGTTTCGAGAAACGATGCGACCTCGTCAACCTGTGCGCGAGACTCGACCTTCGGGATCAAGACGGCATTGGCCCCGAGCGTTGCGACGGCTGACAGGTCGTCTTGGCCCCAAGGCGTGGACAACGCGTTGATCCGCACCACCGCTTCGCGCCGTCCGTAGCCCCCTTGTCGCACGGCGTCGGCGACTTGCGAGCGTGCCTGGCCCTTGGTATCCGGCGAGACGGCATCTTCCAGATCGAGGATCAGGACGTCGGCGTCCAAGGTGCGCGCCTTCTCCATCGTTCGCACATTCGCGCCGGGCATGTAGAGCGCGGAGCGCCGTGGCCGCGGGCTTTGCTCCGCATCGTTGCTCATGCCGCGGCTCGCAACTGTCGGGCCTTCGCCAACAGGTTTTCAGCCATCTTGATGCTGGCGATGTCGATCAACTTGCCGTCCAGGCTGACCGCACCCCTTCCGGCCAGTTGAGCATCGGTCATCGCCTGCATGATTCTGTTTGCGTTGTTCAGCTCGGCTTCAGTCGGCGAGAAGACTGCATTCGCCTGTTCGATCTGGGACGGGTGAATGGCCCATTTGCCTTCGTAGCCGAGGGCGGCGGCTCGCCGGGCTGCCGCTTCGAACGAGGCGGGATCCGAGAAGTCGCCGAAAGGCCCGTCGATGGGGCGCAGGCCGTAAGCCCTGCACGCGACCAGTACGCGCGACTGCGCGTACTGCCACAAGTCCGATGGGTGAAAGTACTTTTCTCCACCGCGCTCGCTGAACACGCCGTAGTCCGCGCTGCCGCCCCCGATAACCGTCGAGCGCGCCCTCGTGCTCGCCGCATAGTCGCCGACTCCGAAGCTCAGCGCCTCGAGCCGCCTCGAACTGGTGGCGATCGCTTCCACGTTGGCCATGCCCAGCGCCGTTTCGATCAAGACGTCGAAGCCGATGCGCTTGGTCCGCTTGGTCGCGAGTTCGACCTGGGTCACCAGCGTATCGACCGCATACACGTCGGCGGCAACGCCCACTTTGGGAATGAGCAACATGTCGAGTCGCGGGCACGCCTCGACGATGTCGATCACGTCGCGGTACATGTACTCGGTGTCGAGTCCGTTGATGCGCACCTGCAGCGTCTTCTCGCCCCAATCGATGTCGTTCAACGCCTCGATGGCATGTCGTCTCGCCGCGGCTTTCGCGCTCGGGGCAACGGCATCCTCCAGGTCAAGAAAGACAACGTCCGCTTTCGAGCGTGCCGCTTTCTCGAAGAAGGCGGGGTTCGATGCCGGCACCGCCAGTTGCGACCGCTGAAGGCGTGCAGTGGCGGGTTCGATGACAGTCGCGCTCATGGGTGTGTTTGTGTTCGTTTGATGGTTGAAACGGATGCTTCGGGAGGTGTCGCGCCGTCGCGGTAGCGTCGCACCTTGCCGTAGCCCGCGATGCTGTCGGGCAAGGCTTGACCGTCAATCATGGCGACTCCCGTTGGCCAATTTCCGGGGCATCAAAGCGGTGTAGTCGATGTCGAGTACGACGGCCGGGTGGTACGCAGAGGTGGTCGAACTCTCGAGCCTGGCGGCTGACACGTCGGCGGGCGGCGCGTTCTTCAGGCCGACGAGCCGCAGGCGCAGCGCGCCAACGTCGCTGCGCCCCGGCAGCTTCCATTTCTCGATGACTTCCGAGTACGCGTACAGCGTGTCGCCTGCGACCGTCGGCGAGACGTGCGAGCCCGCATTGATCGCCATGATGCTGAGCACGTTCTCCAGACCGTCGTAGGCGAGCGCCCGACAAACGGACAGGACGTGGCCGCCGTAGACGAGGCGTCGTCCGACGTGCGATTCCTCCATCGCCAGCGCGTCGAAGTGGGGTCGGGCGTTGTTTTGGTAGAGGCGCGCGGCCGACATGTGGTCCGCTTCCTCGATCGTCATGCCAAGCGGATGGTTGATCCGCTCCCCAGGCTGATAGG
>JANMPV010000295.1:0-7516 GCA_031370045.1 Novosphingobium sp.
TGCGCCTGCTGGGTACCTATCCGCTGGCGCGCGCGCGTGGTTTGCTTTTGTTCCTACCGACTTCGGTGCGGCCCCAGCCCTCTCCCCCGCCCGTCCACCCACATGATTATCCGGATTGGGTGGCCGGGCGGGGGAGCGGGCTGGTGCCGAACCGGCGTGAGCCGGAAAAGAACGCTAGCCCCGCGCGCGCGCTAACGAATAAGTGCCGAGCAGGTTCAGGCGCTTGCAATGGAAGTCCAGTTCGGCGAGCGCCCGATCCACCGCCGGATCGCCGGGTGCGCCTACGATATCGGCATAGAATGTGGTCGCGGCAAAGCTCGCGCCGCGCTGATAGCTTTCCAGCTTGGTCATGTTGACTCCGTTGGTGGCGAACCCGCCCAGCGCCTTGTACAGCGCGGCGGGGATGTTTTTCACCTCGAATACGAAGCTGGTCATCGTTGGACCGTGGGGTGCGGGATCGAGCGCCTGTTTGGCCAGCACCACGAACCGCGTGGTGTTGTCGTGCGCGTCCTCGACCGCCTCGGCGACGATCCGCAGGCCATACAGTTCCGCCGCAGGCTTGGGCGCAATTGCCGCCAGCCGGGGATTGCCGAGTTCGGCGACATAGGCCGCAGCGCCTGCGGTGTCGGCATAACTGAGCGGCACGATCCCGCGTGTCCGCAGGAAATGGCGCGACTGGCCGAGCGCCTGGGGGTGGCTATAGGCGGCCTCGAATGGGCCATCTCCGCCCTCGGGCAGCGCCATCAGGCAGTGGGTGATCGCGAGAAAATGCTCGCCGACGATCGCCAGACCGGATTCGGGGAGCAGAAAGTGGATGTCCGCGACCCGCCCGTGCTGCGAATTTTCGATCGGGATCATCGCCCGCCCCGCGCGACCGTCGCGCACCGCCTCCAACGCATCCTCGAACGAGAAGCACGGCAGCGGCAGCGCAGCGGGCGCGTACTCGGCCAGTGCGCGGTGCGAATTGGCCCCCGGTGCGCCCTGGAACGCGATCGCGCTTGTCGGGTCCAGCGCTGCAGCGGCGGCGAATTTTTCGACGAGGGCAAGCGCGGCGGGCGGGTAGCTGTGCATGGGTCGCGCGCTTAGGGTCGCGAAACGGCTGTCGGCAAGTCCAATCGCACTTGCACGCCAATCTCACTTGCGTGGCCGCGGGGGGCTGACTAGAGCAAGCCGCAATTCGACCGCTGCGGGGCACTGGGGACATGGACGACAAGTTCAACACGATTGCCGGCTGGACGCTGTTCGGCGGGATCGTCGCACTCGGGCTGGCGAGCGTCAGCCGCCATTATTTCGAGGCCGACAAGGATCACCGCCCCCACGAGATGGGCTACGCGATCGAAGGGGTCGAAGTCGAAGGCGAGGTCGGCCCGGCTGCAGTGCCGCTGCCCGTCCTGCTCGCCGCGGCCACTCCGGCAACGGGCGAAGCGCTGTTCGCCAAGTGCAAGGCCTGCCACACCGTCGATCAAGGCGGCGCCAACGGCATCGGCCCCAACCTGTATGGCACCGTCGGCGAGCCGATCGGCAAGGGCAAGGGCGGCTATGCGTTCTCGGGCGATCTTTCCGGGCACGGCGGCAACTGGGATTTCGCCAGCCTCAACGAGTGGCTGACCAGCCCGAAGAAGTTCGCCAGCGGCACCAAGATGAGCTTCGCCGGGCTGTCCAAGGCCGAAGACCGCGCCAACATCATCGTCTATCTCAACTCGATGGGCTCGAACGTTCCACTGCCCGCGGCAGAGGCGGCACCGGCTGCTGCTGCCGATGCGGGCAAAGCAGCGCCCGCCGCTGCGGCGGTTGAGGGCGACAAGGCTGCGGCTGCCGCCAAAGTCAAATAGCTACACGGTCGCGCTCGCTTCCCCATCAAGCGCCAGCAGCCTGCGATACATCGGGCGCAGCACCAGCACGGTCAGCGCGCCGCCGCCGCAGATCGCGGTGTTGATCAGCCAGAACGCGCCGGGGCTCATCGTTTCGTACATCCCGCCCATCGGCCCGCTGATCAGGCTCGCCGCAGACACCGCCAGGCTGTTGACCCCGATCAGCGTGCCGCGAACCGAATAAGGCGCGCGGGTCCCGAAGATGCCCAGCATCGTCGGTGCGAAATAGACCGCGCCGAAGTTCGACATGACGTGGAACCATATCGGCCACAGAATCGGCGCGCGACCCGCGCCATAGATCAGGTCCGCCGCCGCCAGCCAGCCGGTCGAGGCGGCGAAAATTCCCGCGCCGATCGCCAGCTTTACGTACAGATCGGGTTCCTTCCCGCGTTTGGCCTGGCGCGACCAGATCCATAGCACCACCGGGGTGAACAGCGCGGGCGCCAACCCATCGAGCGACTGCATCCACGGCACCGGCACGGTGAAGCTGCCGACGCGCAAGTCGACATGATCGCGCACCCAGATGTTATAGACGTTCCAGATCTGCGCCTGTGCCACCCAGAAACTCACCGAAATCGGCCAGATCAGCGCCAGCCCGAGAACCCGGCGGCGCTCGCCGGGGGTGAACGCGGCGCGCGGCCCGCGTTCCTCGATCGGGCGCAGCCGCCGTGGCTTTTCGTCGACCAGATGACGCTGGCCGACCAGATAGATTACCAGCCCGATCAGCATCCCGAACCCGGCGATCCCGAACCCGGCGTGCCAGCCCCAGATCGCGGCGACCCCGCCGGCCACGATCGGGGCGATGAACGCGCCGAAGTTGATCGCCAGATAGTAATACTGGAACGCGTTGACCGATCGTGGATCGCCCTCGGCATACAGCGCCTTGACTTGCGCGCTCAGGTTTCCGCGCAGCAATCCGGCACCCAGCACCAGCAGCAGCAGCGCGAGCAGGAACGAGGCATCGAACGCCATCGCGAAATGGCCCGCGGTCATCAGCAGCGCGCCCAGCGAAACCGCTGCCTTGCGCCCGATCAGGCGATCGCCGATCGCCCCGCCGAACAGCGGCATGAAGGTCACGCCCGCAAAATACAGCCCGAAGGTTTGCGTTGCCAGCGCCTGGACCGAAAGCGGCCCGGTCATCCCTTCCAGAAAGCTGCGATACCCGGCAAATCCGACGACGTTCTCGATCCGCCCCGGCAGCAGCAGCTCGCCCGCCATGTACAGCGTGAGCATCGCGACCATCCCGTGGAACGAGATGCGGTCCCACAGCTCGGTCCCGGCCAGCACCCACAGCCCCTTGGGCTGGCCGAACGCCTCGCCGACAGGGCGAGTGGGGATGCTTTGCCCGGCGCGCAGGGCGTCGCTATCGGCTTCAATCGCGCTGGTTTCCAAGGGCTGCCACTCCGGGTTTGCGAAAGTGGGAAGGTGACAGGATTACGCGCGCTGGCAAGATCGTTTCAACAGCCCTTACGGTGCGCCCTTGAATCCTTGCGCGATCACGTACCATTCGGAACTGCCCTTGCGGCTCGCCGGGGGCTTGGCGTGCTTGACCGCGGTGAAGTGGCGCTTGAGCAGCGCGAGCAGCACCGGGTCGGTTCCCCCCGCCAGCACTTTGGCGACGAACGCTCCGCCGGGCGCCAGCGCCTGGATCGCAAAGTCGGCCGCCGCCTCGACCAGACCCATCGTCCGCAGATGGTCGGTCTGCTTGTGGCCGACGGTGTTGGCGGCCATGTCCGACAACACCAGATCGGGCGCGCGGCCCAGCGCCTCGGTCAGCACGGCTGGGGCCTCGTCGGCCATGAAGTCCATCTGGAACAGCGTTACATTGGGCAGCGGATCGACCGGCAGCAGATCGATCCCCACGATCGCCGCCGACGGCGCGCGCTGCGCCACGATCTGCGCCCACCCCCCCGGCGCGATCCCCAGATCGATCACCGCCTTGACCCCCTTGAGCAGCGCGAAGCGATCGTCGAGCTCGGCCAGCTTGAACGCCGCGCGGCTGCGATAGCCCTCGTCCTTGGCGCGCTTGACGTAGGGATCGTTGAGCTGACGCGTAAGCCAGCGCGCAGACGACGCGGTGCGTTTCTTGGCGGTTTTCAGCCGCTCGCCGGGATCGCGGCCCGAACGGCTCATGATGTCGCCGCCGAGCGAAAGTCGGCTGCCATCAGGCTCCGCAAAATGCCTTCGCGGATGCCGCGATCGGCGACGCCCAGCCGCACGGCGGGCCACAGGTCGAGGATCGTTTCGAGGATGGCGCACCCCGCCACCACCAGGTCGGCGCGTTCGCGGCCGATGCATTGCAATTGGCGGCGTTCGTCGAGGCGCATGCCCGAAAGCCGCGCGCTGATTGCGCGCATCGCCTCGACCGGCATGATCAGGCCATCGATCGCGCGGCGATCGTATTGCGGCAGTTCGAGGTGAAGGCTGGCGAGCGTGGTGACCGTGCCGCTGGTGCCCAGCAGGCGCAGTTCGTCGTGCCCGCCTTTGGCCCGCCACGGCTCGATCCGCGCGGCGAAATCGGCGAAGCTGTCGGCGACCAGTTTGCGCATATGGGCATAATGCCTTGCCAGCGCGTCGGGCGATGGCGGCGCCCCGGCGTCGATCGCGTCGCAGCTCTCGGTCAGCGAGACGACGCCCCACGGCACGCTTTGCCAGTCGAGGATACGGGGGACGCGCTCGCCGCTGTCGATCAGCACCAGCTCGGTCGAGCCACCGCCGATATCGAAGATCATCGCCGGACCCTCGCCCTGTTCGAGAAGTATGTGGCAGCCGAGCACCGCGAGGCGGGCCTCCTCCTGCGCGCTGATCACGTCGAGAAAGATGCCCGTCTCCTCGCGCACCCGGGCGATGAATTCGGCGCCATTGCTGGCGCGGCGGCAGGCCTCGGTGGCAACCGAGCGGGCGAGGTGGACATTGCGGCGGCGCAGCTTGTCGGCGCAGACGTGGAGCGCGCCCAGCGTGCGGTCCATCGCCTCCTGCGAGAGCACTCCGCTGGTCGCCAGTCCCTCGCCCAGCCGGACGACGCGACTGAAGGCATCGATGACGGTGAAATTCTCGCCCGAGGGCCGCGCGATCAGCAGACGGCAGTTGTTGGTGCCAAGATCGATCGCGGCATAGGCTTGGCGACCTTGCCAGGCGGGGCGGAAGCGTCCGTGCGGCGGTGCCTCGCCCGGCTCTATCGCCGGTTCCGGGTGATGCGCCTCGCTGCCCCGCGGCGGCGGGTTCATCTCCGCCATGGTGTTGGTGTTCCGAATCTGTTTTTCGCCCGGCGCGATGTGCGCACCGGGAACTTGGACACGAACCTAGCGTCTCGCACGCCAAGCGGCAAGCGAGGCGGCCAAGGGTGGCCAGGGATCGGGGCACCTCGCTTGACTTGGCCCCTCGCCCCGGCCTAGACGCCCACCCCGCATTGCCCTGTCGTCTAATGGTAAGACAACAGACTCTGACTCTGTTTATCTAGGTTCGAATCCTAGCGGGGCATCCACCTCTCCACACTGTTGTACGCGTTCTGCTGGCGGCACGGCCCAATTGCGCGCCATGCGTGCCGCTGGGGGTCATACCCGTTCACGTTGTCGCGGATCGGTTTGCGGGGAAGAGCTATGCGTCGATTGTAAGCCGGATTGCCGTTGCGGCTCTTTCGCGCGCGGCCTTCGCCGGTTAGGCGGGTGGGATGAGCGAAGCTGAAACCTATCCCGAAATCCGCGAATCCGTCCGCCGCCTGTGCGCGGACTTCCCCGGAGCCTACTGGCAAGCCAACGACCGCGACCGCGCTTATCCCACCGAGTTCGTCCGGACGCTGACCGAGGCCGGGTTCCTGTCGGTGCTGATCCCCGAGGAATACGGCGGCTCGGGCCTGGGGCTGGGCGCAGCGACCGCGATCCTCGAGGAAATCCACCGCTCGGGCTGCAACGGCGGGGCGTGCCATGCGCAGATGTATGTGATGGGCACACTGCTCAAGCACGGCAGCGCGGTGCAAAAGGCGCAATATCTGCCTGCAGTGGCGAGCGGCGAACTGCGGCTTCAGGCGTTTGGGGTGACCGAGCCGACCAGCGGCACCGACACCACCCGCATCCGCACTTTTGCCCGGAAGGATGGTGATGACTATGTGGTTTCCGGCCAGAAGATCTGGATCAGCCGCGCCGAGCATTCCGATCTGATGGTGCTGCTGGTGCGGACCACCCCGCGCGAGGACTGCGCCAAATCGTCCGACGGGATGAGCGTGCTGCTGGTCGACATGCGCGAGGCGATCGGCAACGGGCTGACCATCCGCCCGATCCGCACGATGCTCAACCACGCCACCACCGAGCTGTTCTTCGACGATCTGCGCGTGCCTGCCGCCAACCTCGTCGGCGAGGAGGGCAAGGGCTTTCGCTACATCCTGGCGGGAATGAACGCCGAGCGCATCCTGATCGCCGCCGAATGCATCGGCGACGGGCGGTTCTTCATCGACAAGGCCGCGGCCTATGCCAGCGAGCGCCACGTGTTCGGGCGGGCGATCGGCGAGAACCAGGGGATCCAGTTTCCGATCGCGCGCGCCTATGTCCAGCTGACCGCAGCAGCGCTGATGGTCGATAAATCTGCGGCGTTGTTCGATGCGGGCGAGCCGTGCGGGACCGAGGCCAACATGGCCAAGATGCTGGCGTCGGAGGCGAGCTGGTACGCCGCCGACCAGTGTATCCAGACCCACGGCGGGTTCGGCTTCGCCGAGGAGTACGACATCGAGCGCAAGTTTCGCGAAACCCGGCTTTACCAGGTCGCTCCGATCAGCACGAACCTGATCCTCAGCCACGTCGCAACGCATGCTCTGAAGATGCCCAAGTCATTCTGATCGGGGCTTGAAACGGCATTCTCGTGGTCGCGCTCAAGCAGGCTGACGCTGCGGCGCGCCCTGCGCTGAACACTTCGAGCGCGCTTATTGCTGCCCCCCATCGACCCGCAGCAAAGCCCCGGTGGTGTAGGACGAAGCCGGGCTGGCCAGCATCAACGCGGCGGTTACGATCTCGGGCGGATTGCCGGGGCGCCCAAGCGCGACCGGCTGCTTGTGCCGCCGCGCCGGGTCCCACGCCTCGGCGATGTCGGTCAGGAACGGCCCGGCGCTGATCGTGTTGACCCGCACATTGGGCGCATACTCGCGGCTCAGCGAGACGGTCATCGCGTTGAGTGCGGCCTTGGCGGCACCATAGGGCACCACCCCGGGCAGCGCCATCAATGCGCCGGTCGAACTGATGTTGATGATAACCCCGCCGTTTCCATCCGCCATCCGTTTGCCGATCTGGCTCGCCAACCGGAACGGGCCCTTGAAGTTGAGGTTGAGTACCGAATCGAACAGCGCCTCGCTCATCTCGTGGCTCGGGCAGGCGGGCGACATACCGGCGTTGTTGACGAGAATGTCGATCCGCCCGAACTCGGCATAGGCGCGCTCGATCAGCGTGTCGCATTCGGCCCAGCGGCCGACGTGGGCCGCCACCGCCAGCGCGCGGCGGCCAAGCGCGCGGACTTCCTCCGCCACTGCCTGACAAGCGTCGAGCTTGCGGCTGGCGATGATCACATCGGCGCCGCGTGTCGCAAAGGCGCGGACCATCTGATAGCCCAGCCCGCGGCTGCCCCCAGTGACGAGCACGACTTTGCCGGTGAAATCGAACAGC
>JANMPV010000207.1:0-1676 GCA_031370045.1 Novosphingobium sp.
GCGCGCGAGCAGGCCGGCAAAGTCGGCCTCGCCTATTCGCCCGATTCGCTGATGAGCGATCCCAATTACAACATCATGCTCGGCTCGACCTATTTCGGGCGGATGATGGACTACTTCGGTGGCAGCTATCCGCTGGCCATCGCCGCCTACAACGCGGGCGCGGGCAACGTGAACAAGTGGCTGCGCGCCAACGGCGATCCGCGCACCGGATCGATCGCCTGGGTCGACTGGATCGAGAAGATCCCGCTCTACGAGACCAAGAACTACGTCCAGCGGGTGATTGAGAACGCGGTGGTCTACAACCACCTCAACCCCGAGCGCGCGGCTTACAGGGGCGCCAATCCGGCGAGTTTCTATCTGGGCAAGCGGACACCGGGGTGAGGCTGGCGTTGGCGCGCGTGCTTCGACAGGCTCAGCATGAGCGGGTGTTTGTGAGTGGGGTGAGCAAAGAATTCCGCTCTGCCTGAGCTTGTCGAAGGCCCTGCTCTGCCGCTAGTCACACCTGTCGCGACATGAACTCCAACCCCAACCCCAACCCCATCACCCCCGCCGGCCTTGCCGCCCTGCGCGCACGCTACGATCACCTGCTGGGAACCGAGCGCCCGCAGATCGTCGAAGTGGTCAGCTGGGCCGCGGGCAACGGCGACCGCTCGGAAAACGGCGACTACATTTACGGGCGCAAGCGGCTGCGCGAGATCGACCGCGAGCTTTCGCACCTGTCGCGCCGGATGAAGGCGGCGCGGGTGCTCGACCCGGCGCAGCAGGCGGACCGGACCCGTGCCTTTTTTGGCGCAACCATCGAACTCGCCGACGAAAACGATACGCAGCTGGCGATAACGCTTGTCGGCGACGACGAGCAGCATGCATCGGTGGGCAGGATAGGGTGGTCGTGCCCGCTGGCCCGCGCCCTGCGCGGCGCTGCGGTCGGCGATTTGCGTCGGGTCAGTTTGCCAGGGGGCGAAAAGGAATGGGAAGTGACGGCAATCCGGTATCCGGCACTAACCGCATGAAGTTTGCGCTCACACTGACCAGCCTAACACTCGCCGCCACCCCCGCATTGGCGCGCGACAGCCTGGGCATGTTCGAAAGTTGGGGCGCGTTTAGCGATCCGGGGGTGCCGCGGTGCTATGCCATTGCGATGGCCGACAAGCCTCGCGGGGCGAAAGTCGATTATCAGGCCTATGCCGACGTCGGCCACTGGCCCAGACGAGCCTTGCGCAACTAGATCCATTTCCGCCTGTCGAAGCGGCTTGCCGCCAACGCACCGATCCGCCTGCGGGTCGATACGCAGGACTTCGTTCTGACGGGCGGTGGCGGCGATGCCTGGGCGGCGGACCGCCGGATGGACGCGGCAATTGTTGCCGCCATGCGTTCGGCCACAGCGATGCGGGTGCGCGCACGCTCCGCCGATGGCCGCGAGATCAGCGACTTTTACGATCTGCCCGGCGCCGCCAGCGCAATCGACGCCGCCGCGCTGGGCTGTGCCGCAATTCGTTAAATAACGGGCGATGGACACGAAACGGGCCGGAGTTGCCCCCGGCCCGTCCGTTGGCAGGTGCCTGGCTTAGAAGCGCAGACCGAAGCCCACGACCACCTGATGGCGGTCGGTATCGAGATCGAAGCGGCCGCTGTCCGGACCGTTCACGTAATCGACCTCACCCTCGCCGTACTTCGAA
>JANMPV010000329.1:0-2465 GCA_031370045.1 Novosphingobium sp.
CACTTCGCCGATCAGTTCGCCCTGCCCGGTGCCAGCGGGCTTGAGCGTGAGCTGGACGTTATAGCCGGGCAGATCGCGCGCCAGCAGCAGATAGCGCTCGGCCTTGTAGCGGTTAAACACCTCGTCCTGGGTCAGCTTGCCAAGGTACTGTTCGAGCTTGCGCTCGGCCCCGCGGGTTTCGCCGCGGGCGCGCACAGATGAGATGCGAGCGTAGAGCACTTCGAGCTTGACCTCGCCGTTCTCGATTTTCTGGGTCGGCACCTGGACCGCGGCGAGATATCCCTTGTTGCGCAGGATTGTCGCCGCAGCGTCGCGGATTTCGCACAGCACCGCGACCGACTGCGGCTGCCCCGCAAACGGCTTCCACGCGGCTTCGAGTTCGCTCGCGCTGGCGCCCTTGAGGTTGTTGAAGGTCACGTTCGCAATCGTGACCGGAATGTCCTTGTACTGGGGATCGGCCAGCGGACACGGCGAGCGTTCGATTCCGCCCTGAATATCGAGCCGGGGCGCCTCATCGACGCGCGACCGGTTGATGTTTTCAAGCTCGTCGCGGGTCGGCACACCTGCGGTTGGCGATGCGGCCTGGCCGAAAGCCGGTGCCGGAACAGCCACCACCGCAACGACCGAAGAGACGATCGCCGTGGCAACCGCCCAACGGGCATTCCCCGTGCGCGAAATTCCCATGTGCAACGCCCCCCGTGCGAATTGTATGTGCTGGGGCGACCCGTTTATTGCTGCGGCGAGTCTAGGCGCGTTAGGCAACCCCCGTCAATCGACACCTTAGGCCCGCTGGCACCGCAAAAACTTGTATCGATGCGACAATCTCGCCGATTGTCACCCGATCAATAGGCGAATTCCGACCCACCCGGTCAGCGCCGCGGTAAGCCAGCGGATCACCTTGGCGGGGAGATAGCGCAACGCAAGGTAACTGCCGATCTGGCCGCCGATCGCCACCGCCACCAGCAGCGGCAAAGCCCCGCCCACCGCCTCGCCGAACCGGGCAACACCCGACTTGGCGAGCTGGCCGGCCAGCCCGGTTGTCGAGTTGATCAAAATGAACAGGCTCGCGGTGGCGGCGATCCGCCGCGCGCTGTTCCACCGCGTCAGATGGAGCAGCGGGGCCAAGAAAATCCCGCCGCCGATCCCGACCAAACCGGCAAGATAGCCCAACGGTGCGGCGGCCAGCGCCATCGGCCAGGTTCGCCGGGGCGACTGGGGTTCGTCGGCGGACTGTCTGATCGGGACCAGCAGGGCCAGCGCAGCGAAAACCAAACAAGCGCCCAGAACGCTAAGGAAGGTGGCTTGCTTGATCGGAGTCAGCCCGCCCAGAAACGCCAGTGGCGCGGCGACCAACGCGATCATCAGCGCCCCGCGCCACGGCATTTCCCCGGCGCGGGCAAAGCGGATTACTCCGCCGGTGACGACCACGATGTTGCACGCCAGCGAGATGACCGGAAGGATCCGGAAATCGGTTCCGGCCAGCGCGAGCAACGCCGAATACGTCGATCCCCCGCCGAACCCGACCGAGGCATAGAGCAGCGCGGTTCCGAGGAATCCGGGGATCAGCCAGAGGGGCATGGGTCAGGCCGTTCCAGTGCAGTCCCGGACCAGCCACAAGGCATCCGTCGCCCCGTGCTTGACACGGGGCCCCGCTGCCTTGGGTGCCCGAAGAAAAGCGGGGCCCCGGATCAAGTCCGGGGCGACGCAGCTATAGTTTGACAAGGCCAACCCTTATCCTTCGCGGCGGATCACGAGATTCCTGATTTCGCTCATGTCTTCCATCGCAAATCGCACACCTTCGCGGCCGAGGCCCGAATCCTTGACCCCGCCGTAGGGCATGTTGTCGACCCGATATGACGAGACTTCGTTGACGCAGACTCCGCCGACATCGAGGTGGTCCCACGCTTCGAGCACTTTGTGTATGTCGCGGGTGAAGATACCCGCCTGAAGCCCGAACTTGCTGTCGTTGACCTCGTCGAGCGCGGCTTTCCATTCGCTGAACTTGCTGAGGATCACGACCGGGCCGAACGCTTCCTCGCGATAGACGTCGCTGTCGGTCGAGGCGCCTTCGAGCAAGGTGGCCTCGAGCATCGCGCCCTCGCGCCCGCCGCCGGCGAGCAACTTCGCCCCGCCCGCCACCGCCGCATCGATCCAGCCCTTGAGCCGGGTTGCTTCCTTTTCGGAGATCATCGGGCCGATGAACGTTTCGCGCTTTTTGGGATCGCCCATAATCAGCGTCTTGACCTTGGCGGCGAGCATGTCGCGGAACCGGTCATAGACCGCTTCGTGGATGATCACCCGCTGGACGTGGATGCAGCTTTGCCCCGACTGGTAATACCCGCCGAACACGATCCGGGCGAGCGCATGGTCGAGATCGGCGTCATGATCGACGATCACCGCGGCGTTGCCGCCCAGTTCGAGCACGACCTTCTTCTTGCCCGCCTTGGCCTTGAGTTCCCAGCCCA
>JANMPV010000372.1:0-2936 GCA_031370045.1 Novosphingobium sp.
GACATTTTGCAGGAATTCGCAGCAGATGATTTTCGCACGCAAGGTCTGGTCGATCCTGGTCGGGATCAAGGATGCCTTCGCCCTCCTGTTCCTGCTGCTGTTCTTCTGGGCGGTCTATGCGGTGCTGACCGTGCGCCCCAACCCCGGGCTGGTGCGCGAGGGTGCGCTGCTGCTCAAGCTTGAAGGATCGGTGGTCGAGGAGCCGGCCAAGATCAATCCGTTCAAGCTGCTAATGGGCCAGGGCGCTCCGGCCAAGCAGTACCGCGAACGCGACGTGGTCCGCGCGATCGAGGCTGCGGCCAAGGACGACCGGATCAAGGCGGTGGTGCTCGATCTCGATACTTTCACCGGCGCCGGGCAGGTCCACCTCGAACGGATCGGCGCCGCGCTCGACATGGTGCGCGCGGCGAAGAAGCCGGTGCTGGCCCACGCCGTCGCCTATTCGGACGGATCGATGCTGCTCGCCGCCCACGCCAGCGAGGTCTGGGCCGATCCGCTGGGCGGGGCGGTTGTCACCGGGCCGGGCGGCAACCGCCTATACTACAAGAACCTGCTCGATAAGTTGAAGATCAACGTTCACGTGTTCAAGGTCGGGACCTACAAAAGCGCGGTCGAACCCTATATCCGCGCCGATCAATCGCCCGAGGCGGCCGAGGCGCTGGGCGCGGTCTATGCCCGGCTGTGGGACGATTACCGCGCCAACATCGCCAAGGCGCGGCCCAAGGCCAATCTCGATCTGCCGACCAAGGACCCGGCCGGCTGGCTACGAGCAGCGGGTGGCGACACCGGCAAGGCTGCGGTCCAGGCCGGGTTGGTCGATCATCTCGGCGATTATACGGCTTTCGGGCAGCGCGTTGCCAAGCTGGTCGGCGCAGAGACCGGCGGTACCGTGGGCCAATTCCGCAAGACCGATCTCGAACCCTGGCTGGCCGATCTCGACGTCAACACTGCGGGCAAACCGATCGGGGTGATCACCATCGCCGGTGAAATCGTCGATGGCGATGCCGGGCCGGGGCAAGCGGGTGGCAACCGCATAGCCAAGGCGCTCGACGAAGCGTTAGACGATGATCTGGCCGCGCTGGTGGTGCGGGTCGATTCGCCGGGTGGCTCGGTGCTCGCTTCCGAACGCATCCGCACCGCGATCCTGCGCCACAAGGCCAAGGGCATCCCGGTGGTCGTCTCGATGGCTAATCTCGCGGCTTCGGGCGGATACTGGGTCTCGACCCCAGGCACGCACATCTTCGCCGAACCCAGCACGATCACCGGATCGATTGGTATCTTCGGGATCATTCCGACGTTTGAGAACGCGCTTTCGAACTGGGGCGTGACCAGCGACGGGGTCAAGACCAGTCCGCTGTCGGGCCAGCCCGACATTTTCGGGGGGCTCAACCCCGAGGTCGAAGGACTGGTCCAGGCGACGATCGAGAACGGTTACCGCCGGTTCATCGGTCTGGTCGGCCAGTCGCGGCACAAAACCCCTGAGCAGGTCGATTCGATTGGCCAGGGGCGGATCTGGGACGGCGGCACCGCGCGCCAGCTCGGTCTGGTCGATCAGCTGGGCGGGATGGAAGAAGCGCTGGCCTACGCCGCCAAGGCCGCCAAGCTCGGCGAAGGCGACTGGCATCCCAAATACCTCGGCGAGGATAGTAGCGCGTTCAGCAACCTGCTGGTCCAGCTGCTTTCGGGCGACGACAAGGATTCGAGTAATGCCAGCGCGGGCATCGGCGGAATCGTCGCCAAGCAGCAGGCGGCCCTTGCGGCGCGACTGGTGCACGATGTCGCGTTGCTCAGCGGGCAAGGCGGGATCCAGGCCTATTGCCTCGAATGCCCGGCAGGGGCGACCGTGGCGCCCGACAGGGGCGAAGCGGGGTTGCTGGGGTCGCTGGTCCGGCTGGCCGGGTTCGGGGTGAGGGCCTCGCCCTGACCAGTTGCAATCGACACCGCCCGAGGCTGCGTGTAAGGCTCCGGCGATGAGCGCAAATCCCGCTACGCCGCTGCTCGACACGGTCGACACCCCCAACCAATTGCGCCAGCTCCAGCCCGCGCAGCTGCGCCAACTGGCCGACGAGCTGCGCACCGAGATGATCGCTGCGGTCGGGACCACCGGCGGGCATCTGGGTTCGGGCCTGGGCGTGGTCGAGCTGACCGTGGCGATCCATTACGTGTTCGATACCCCGCGCGACCGGCTGATCTGGGATGTCGGCCATCAGGCCTATCCGCACAAGATCCTTACCGGACGCCGCAATCGTATCCGCACCTTGCGCCAGCCCGGCGGGCTATCGGGCTTCACCAAGCGCAGCGAGAGCGAATACGATCCGTTCGGCGCGGCGCACTCTTCGACCTCGATTTCCGCCGCGCTCGGCTTTGCGGTGGCCAACAAGCTATCCGACCGGCCCGGCCGCGCAATCGCGGTGATCGGCGACGGCGCGATGAGCGCAGGGATGGCCTACGAGGCAATGAACAACGCCGAGCAGGCGGGCAACCGGCTGATCGTCATCCTCAACGACAACGACATGTCGATCGCCCCGCCGGTGGGCGGACTATCGGGTTATCTCGCCCGGCTGGCTTCGTCGCGCGAGTACCTCGGCCTGCGCCACTTTGCCAAGAAGGCGCTCGGCAAGATTTCGCGCCGCGCCCACGATGCTGCGGAAAAAGCCGAGGAGTTTGCGCGCGGCATGGCGATGGGCGGCACTCTGTTCGAGGAACTGGGGCTGTATTACATCGGCCCGATTGACGGCCATAACATCGACCAGCTCGTCCCGGTGCTCGAGAATGTCCGCGATGCCGATATCGGTCCGTGCCTGATCCATGTCGTGACGCAAAAGGGCAAGGGCTATGCCCCCGCCGAGGCCAGCGCTGACAAGTACCACGGGGTGCAGAAGTTCGATGTGATCACCGGACAGCAGGCCAAACCCGCTCCCGGTGCACCGGCTTAC
>JANMPV010000379.1:0-2812 GCA_031370045.1 Novosphingobium sp.
AGCGCAGGCGATTTCGACGCGCTGCTCCTGCCCGGCGGGCAGATGAACCCCGATATCCTGCGGATGGACGACCGGGTGATCGACCTGGTCGAGGATTTCAACGATGCGGGCAAGCCGATCGCGGCAATCTGCCACGGCCCGTGGCTGCTGGTCGAGGCGGACATTCTCGTTGGCCGCACCGTGACGAGCTGGCCCTCGGTGCGCACAGATCTGCGCAATGCAGGGGCAACCGTGGTCGATCAGGAAGTGGCGATCGACGGCAACCTGATTACCAGCCGGAAGCCGGAGGATATCCCCGCATTCAGCAAGGCGCTGATCGCGGCTTTGGCGGAGTAGATCGCGGGGCCTTCGACAGGCTCAGGTTGAGCGGATTTTTTTGGGATTATCCTCAACACCCGCTCATGCTGAGCCTGTCGAAGCACATGCACAGCGCTAGCCGCTAAACACGCTGCATGTTCACCGCGTCGCCGGGAATCCGCACCTCCAGCCCGTCCAACTCGTGCGTCAGCACGATCTGGCACGACAGGCGGCTGGTGCGGGTGACCTGCGCGGCGAGGTCGAGCATGTCTTCCTCGTCCTCGACCGCAGGGGGCAGGCGGGCGAACCACTCGGCGGCGACGATCACGTGGCAAGTCGAGCAAGCCATCTGCGCTTCGCAGGTGCCCTCTAGCGCCATCCCGGCAGCCTGACCAACCTCAAGCAAGCGTTCGCCTTCGTGTGCCTGCGTCTTCACGCGTTCGCCCGAGGGGGTGACAAACGTGACGCTAACCACGCTCATATCCCTTGAGCGGCGACGGCGGCGCGAATGATCGCGGCGGCCTCGGACACGTCTGCTTCGGTGGTGTAGCGCCCAAAACCCAGACGGATGGAGGACTTGGCTTGGGCATCGCTGAGTCCAAGCGCCCGCAGCACGTGGCTGGGCCGTCCCGATCCGCTGGCGCAGGCCGATCCGGCGCTGAACGCGATGTTTCGGCAATCGCTCATCAGCCGGGCGACGTCGAGCCCGTCTTTGCGCAAGTTTAGGTTGCCCTGCCAGCGCGCGCCTTTGCTGCCATTGAGCACCCACCCCGGCAAAGCCGCACGCAAAGTTTTCCATAGCTTGTCCACATGCTGTCCATCGCTTTCCCGACAGGCGATGGCAAGCGCTGCGGCGGCGCCAAAGCCTGCGCACAGCGCCGGGCTCAGCGTTCCCGAGCGCAGCCCCTGCTCCTGCCCGCCGCCGTGGACGATCGGGCTCAGCTCCACGCCATCGCGCACCCACAACGCGCCGATGCCCTTGGGGCCGTGGAGTTTATGGGCGGATATGGCGATCAGGTCGGCATTGGGGGGCGCCAGTCGGCCTGCGCCCTGCACCGCATCGCACAGAAACAGCGCGCCTGCCGCATTGGCGCGCGCTGCCAGCGCGGCCACCGGCTGAATCGTGCCGATCTCGTTGTTGATCTGCATCACGGCGACCATATCCACCCCGTCGGGCAAAGCGACCGAGGGATCGACCAGGCCATCGCGATCGACCGGCAGCATCATCACCTCACGATCGGCGAACCGCGCCGTATCGAGCACCGCTGCATGCTCGGTCGCCGCTACCGCCAGCCGCCCCACCCCGCTGCCCAGGATCGCCAGATTGAGTGCCTCGGTCGCGCCCGAGGTGAAGATCACTCGCCCGCCTGAGGGGAAAAGCCCCGCCACCTGATCACGCGCCGCCTCGACCGCCGCCGCTGCCGCTCGCCCGGGCCGGTGCGGCGAATGGGGGTTGGCGAAACCTATGCTCTCGGGACCGCCCAGCCACGGCAGCATCGCCTCGCGCGCTTCGGGCGCGAGCGGCGTGGTGGCCTGGTAGTCGAGATATATCATCGAGCCGACCTAACCCCCGGTGGCCATTGCCAGCCACACCTCGCGGAAACGTTCGATCTCGGCAACATTGGTGTTCCAGCCCAGGCTGACCCGGATCGTGCGGTCGGCGAGATCGTCGTCCACCCCCATTGCAGTCAAAACATGGCTGCGGCGCAGGCTGCCCGAAGAGCAGGCGCTGCCCTGGCTGACCGCGATCCGCGCCATGTCGAACCGCATCAGTTGGGCGCTGCCCGAAAGGTGCGGCATCGCGACCGCGTGGATGAACCCGGTCGGCGCATCGAGGAGATCCTCGAACCACACGCCACCCGCGTTGCGGACATCGTCGGCCAGGTACCTTAGTTGCTCGAAAATCTCGTCCGGCAGATACGGATAGGCGCAATCCTCCAGCGCAGCCGCCATGCCGAGGATGCCCGGAAGATTCTCGGTCCCGCGGCGATAGCCGCGCTCATGCCCGCCATCAGGGGCGAGCATCTCGAATTCGCGCACCAGCAGCGCCCCGACTCCGATCGGGCCACCGAACTTGTGCGCCGAGACGATCGCCATATCGACTTCGTGCGGCAGCGGGTATTTGCCCGCGCTTTGCGCCACATCGCACACCACCAGACCGCCGGCCTCGTGGACGCTATCGACCAGATCGCCCAGGTTCAGGGCGTTGCCGGTCTCCGAATTGATCCACTGGATCGCAACCACGGGCTGGGTCGCGCGGGCCAAAACCGCTTCCATCCGCTCCTGATCGACCGCTCCATCGGGGAGCACCGCCAGCCTTGGCGCTCCGGGAGCGGCAGCCAGCACTGCGTCGTGCTCGACCCCGCTGACGAAGCGCTCGGTTGCGTTCGCCCGGCTCATCGCGATCGCCGCAGCCTCACTTGCGCCGCTCGTGAAGATCACTTCGCCATCCCATTTGAAGGCTTCCGCGATCCGTTCGCGGGCATCTTCCAATGCACGCCGGGCGGCGCGGCCG
>JANMPV010000390.1:0-2232 GCA_031370045.1 Novosphingobium sp.
GTGAATGCCGCGGTCGGCTCGGTCCCAGCCATCTTACAGGCGATCGGGCCACCGAGCGCGGTGGCGCCGAGCAGGACGGCGGCGAGCAGGGTCTTGCGGTTCATGGAAATCCTCTCGTGCAGGCGCGCGACGGGCGCGCGCGCAATCGCCCGGTCCTTTAGCGACCGGTTACCGATGTAACAATTGCCGTTGGTCGATTGGGTTCCACGGTTGGTGGAGTGCTTACCCCAGCCGCCCGAAAGCACCCTTGCCAGCGTAAACCGCCGCGTCGCCGAGCTCTTCCTCGATCCGGATCAGCTGGTTGTACTTGGCCAACCGGTCCGACCGCGCGAGGCTGCCGGTTTTGATCTGGCCGCAGTTGGTGGCAACCGCGAGGTCGGCGATGGTCGAATCCTCGGTCTCGCCCGAACGGTGGCTCATCACCGCAGTGTAGCCGGCGCGGTGGGCGATGCTCACCGCCTCCAGCGTTTCGGACAGCGTGCCGATCTGGTTGACCTTGACCAGCAGCGAATTTGCCAGCCCCTTGCCGATCCCCATCCGCAGGCGTTCGGGGTTGGTCACGAACAGGTCGTCGCCGACCAGCTGGACGGTCTTGCCGAGCTTGTCGGTGACCGCCTTCCAGCCCTCGAAATCGTCCTCGCCCATCCCGTCCTCGATCGAGATGATCGGATAATCGGCGCACAGCGCGGCGAGGTAGTCGGCCATCGCCACTGGCGACAGGCTCAGCCCCTCGCCCGAAATCTCGTATTTGCCGTTACTGAAGAACTCGGTCGCGGCGCAATCGAGCGCAATTGCCACTTCGCTGCCGGCCTTGAACCCGGCCTGTTCGATCGAGGCCATGACGAAATCGAGCGCGGCGCGGGTGCTTGCCAGGTTCGGCGCAAACCCGCCCTCGTCGCCGACCGCAGTGGCGAGACCCTTGTCGTGGAGGCCTTTCTTGAGTGTGTGGAAAACTTCCGCGCCCCACCGCACTGCCTCGGCCAGGGTCGGCGCGCCGACCGGGACGATCATGAATTCCTGGAAGTCGATCGGGTTGTCGGCGTGCTCGCCGCCGTTGATGATGTTCATCATCGGCACCGGCAGGACATGCGCCGATACCCCGCCGACATAGCTGTAGAGCGGAAGCCCGCGCGCTGCCGCCGCCGCCTTGGCCGCGGCCAGGCTCACGCCCAGGATGGCATTCGCGCCCAGCCGCGCCTTGTTGGGGGTGCCGTCGAGCGCGATCATCGTGGTGTCGAGATCGCGCTGGTCCTCGGCATCGAACCCCAGGATGGTCTGGGCGATCTCGCCGTTGACTGCGGCGATCGCTTTGGTCACGCCTTTGCCCAAATAGCGGGTTTTGTCGCCATCGCGCAGTTCGACCGCCTCGTGCGCTCCGGTCGAGGCACCCGAGGGCACCGCGGCGCGGCCCATGCTGCCGTCGTCGAGCAAAATATCGACTTCGACCGTGGGATTGCCGCGGCTATCGAGGATCTGGCGGGCGTGGACGTCGATAATCGCGGTCATGGGAGTTCCCCTGGGTTCGCGCCGCGCCCTATCGGCTGGAAGCATTGTCGGCAACTGGGGTCGGCAACTGGAACCATGGCAGGCTGGCCGCGTTCAGGGTGGCAACGACGGGAAACCGGCGCGGCGCTTGCCGCATCCGCGGTTCGCGCTATCTTAGGCGTTCCCGCGCCGCCTCGCGCGGCAGGGCCGCATCGCTGGGCAAGAAGGAAGAACATCCATGGCCGATACCCCACAGACCCCCACCAGCGGCACCAAGTCTGCCGCGACCCCGCGTCCGCGCAAGCCTGCCGCAGCCAAGACCGCCAAGACCACGGCCAAGCCTGCTGCAAAGGCCGCCGCTCCGCGCAAGGCGGCCGCGAGCACGCGCGCCAACGGATCGGGTGCAAAATCCGCGCCGCGCACCGAGGCCCGCTCACGTTTCAACGCCGCGATCGACGAAGCCCGCGCCGGCGTATCCGCGCTCAAGGCCGAGGCGCTGAACCGCGGCAGCCAGTATCGCAAGACCGCCACCGCCGGCACCTCCGAATGGGTCGGCGAGGCCAAGGCCGTGGGCGAACAGGCCAAGCAGCGCGCGGCGCAACTCGCCAAGGACGGCAAGACCCGCGCCAGCGACGGCCTGTCGCAGCTGAGCAAGACCGTTTCGGGCACTGCCACTACGCTCGACGACAAGCTGGGCAAGCAATACGGCGATTATGCCCGCACCGCGGCGCGGACGATGCAGGAAGC
>JANMPV010000393.1:0-6739 GCA_031370045.1 Novosphingobium sp.
GCCGACTTGTCAAGCGAAGAGGTCCGCGATGGCGGGGGGCGCGTCACCTTGCGCATCTTCGATTCTAAGAAACCCGTGATCGCGGCGTGCAACGGCGCGGCGGTGGGGATCGGCGCGACGATGCAGCTGGCAATGGACATCCGCCTGGCTTCCGACACCGCGCGCTATGGCTTCGTCTTCGCCCGGCGCGGGATCGTGCCCGAGGCGGCTTCGAGCTGGTTCCTGCCGCGCCTCGTTGGCATCCAGCAGGCGCTGGAATGGTGCTACACCGGGCGCATCTTCGGAGCGCAGGAAGCCCTGGTTGGCGGGCTGATCCGCTCGGTCCATCCGCAGACCGAACTGATGGCTGCTGCCCGCACCCTCGCCCGCGAGATCGCCGACAACACCAGCCCGGTCGCGGTGGCGATGACCCGGGCGATGCTGTGGCGCAACGCCGCGCAGGACCATCCGATGGCTGCACACCGGATCGACAGCCGGGCGATCTATCGCCTGTCGAAAGGCGCCGATGCTACCGAAGGTGTGCAAAGCTTTCTCGCCAAGCGGCCACCCGTCTTTCCAGGCAAAGTCAGTAGCGATATGCCCGATTTTTATCCGTGGTGGGACGAGGCAACTTACGAATGAGCGAGGTCGTCCCTCTCCAGGCAGACAGCCAAGCCGATTCCCCTGGGGCGCGCGCGCTTTTGCTCGAGACCGCCAGCGCGATCATGCGCGAGGGTGACATCGTCGATATCTCGCTGTCCGAGCTGAGCCTGCGTTCGGGTCTCAATTCGGCGCTGGTCAAATACTACTTCGGCAACAAGGCGGGGCTGATGAAGGCCCTGCTCGATCGCGACATGGCGACGATCACCCACACCGTCGATGCGCTGCTGCGCAAGGACATGGCACCCGAGGCCAAGCTGAGCCTGCATCTGGGCAAGATGGTCGAGACTTACTATGCGACCCCCTATCTCAACCGCCTGCTGATGCGGCTGGTGCGCGACAGCGATCCCGAGGAAGCGAAGCGGATCGCCGAGACGTATCTCATCCCGCTACAGTCAGCCTATGACCGGCTGATCGCCGAAGGGGTGAAGGCCGGCGTGTTCCGCCCGATCGATCCGCAGCTGTTCTATTTCAGCGCGACCGGTGCCGCCGACCGCTTTTTCTCCGCGCGGCTGGTGCTGCGCCACTGCTTCGACCAGGACACTCTTACCGACGAACTGCGCGACCGCTACAAAGCCCACATCATCGATTTGATCATGGCGGGGATCAGGGCGTGAGCGAAGCGATCTTCCACGAATACTGGCGCTCGAGCGCGGCGTATCGTGTGCGGATCGTGCTCAACCTCAAGGGCATCGCCTATCGTTCGGTGCAGTTGGATCTGACCCAGGGCGATAACCAGCGCGAAGATTACCATTCGCTCAACCCGCAAGGGCTGGTGCCGACGCTGGAGATCGACGGCCATGTGCTGACCCAGAGCCTCGCGATCATCGACTACCTCGACGCCGCCCACAAGCACCCACCGATGGTCTCGTCCGACCCGCTGCGGCGATCGCGCACGCTGGCGCAGGCGCTGACGATCGCCGCCGATATCCACCCGGTCAACAACCTGCGCATCCTCAACGCGCTGCGGTCCGACTTCGGCGCGAGCGAGGAGCAGGTCCGGTTGTGGGTCCAGCGGTGGATCGCTGCGGGCTTTGCCGCGCTGGAACAATCCGCACCCGACGCCGGGCTGTTCGGCGGGGAAACCCCCGACCTCGCCGATGTCTGCCTGGTTGCGCAGATGTACAACGCGCGCCGCTTCGAGCTCGACCTTGCCCCCTGCCCCCGGTTGGTGCGGATTGATGCGGCAGCCCGCGCGCTCGACCCAGTGGCGCGCGCCGCTCCGGAAGCGGTCAACCCGGGCTGATCCGAGTTGCCCGGTCGCGGCGCTTGCGCGCGGCACCGGTTGCAGTAGTAACAATGCGATGCCCGCGAACAGCACCCGGCCCCCCAGTACCAGACTGGCCGATTTCATGCCCTATCGCCTGTCGGTGACGACCAACATTGTCAGCGACCTGATCGCCGGGCGCTATCGCTCGCGGTTCGGACTCAAGATTCCCGAGTGGCGGGTGATGGCGGTGCTCGGAGATGCCGGGGCAGTGACCCAGCGCGCGCTGGTCGGCGCGACCCGGATGGACAAGGTGGCGGTCAACCGCGCGTGCAAGGTGCTCGAAGAACGCGGGCTGGCGGTGCGCAGCCCCAACGCTAGCGACGGCCGCTCGCACCACCTCGAACTGACCGCTGCGGGGCGGACGATGTTTGATCAGATCATGCCTATGGCGCTCGATATGGAGGCGCGGCTGTTCGCCTGCCTGGGCGCGCGCGAAGCCGAATCGCTCAAAGCCACGCTGGGCAAGCTCGATCGCCAGGCCACCGCCATGCTCGAAGAAAACGCCACTGCCATGCTTGGGGAAACCGAATGAAGCTCGCCTCTCTTCCCCAGGGCCGCGACGGGCGGCTGGTCGTGGTCTCCGACGACCTCGCCTGGTATGCCGAGGCCGATCATATTGTGCCTACGTTGCAGGGCCTGCTCGACGACTGGGAGCGCCTCGCCCCCGAAGTCGAATCGCTTTCCATCGAGCTGGCGCACGAGGCGATCCCGCGGCTGCGCTTCCACGAACGCGAGGCCGCCGCGCCGTTGCCGCGCGCCTATCAGTGGGTCGATGGTTCGGCTTACGTCAACCACGTCGAGCTGGTCCGCCAGGCGCGCGGGGCGGAGCTTCTCGCAAGCTTCTGGACCGACCCCCTGATGTACCAGGGCGGCAGCGACGATTTGCGCGGCGCGCGCAACCCGATCGAATTGGCCGACGAGGCGTGGGGCTGCGATTGCGAGGCTGAGATCGTGGTCGTCACCGGCGACGTGCCTCAGGGCGTCACGCCCGAGGCGGCGCTGGGCCACATCCGCCTGGTCGGGCTGGTCAACGACATCAGCTTGCGCAATCTGATCCCCGGCGAACTCGCGAAAGGATTCGGCTTTGTCCAGGCCAAGCCCGCGAGCCACTTCTCGCCGGTGTTCGTCACCCCCGCCGCGCTCGGCCCAGAAGGCTTGGGGGCCTGGCAAGGTGGCAAGCTCCACCTGCCGCTGTGCGTCGATCTCGCCAGAAAGGGTTCGGTTGCCGAACCGTTCGGTCGCGCCGAGGCGGGCGAGGAATGCACCTTCGATTTCGGCACACTGATCGCGCATCTGGCCAAGACGCGGCGAATCGGAGCGGGATCGCTGGTCGGATCGGGGACCGTTTCCAACCGCGACCCCGACGGCTCGCCCGGGCGCCCGGTGAGCCAGGGCGGGCGCGGTTATTCGTGCATCGCCGAACAGCGCATGGTCGAAACGATCCGCGACGGCGCGTCCTCCACGCCCTTCCTCAAGTACGGCGACACCGTCCGGATCGAAGCCCGCGATGCTCGCGGCAAGAGTGTGTTCGGCGCGATCGAGGGCGAAGTGGTGCGGGGCTAGAACACCCCGCACCCCATCGTCTACTTGCCGCCGTTGACCGGTCCGTTGGCCGAGAAGGCATCGCTGATCGAGCAGGCCGCAGGACCCAGGATCACGATGAACAGCACCGGCAGGATGAACAGGATCAACGGCACGGTCATGATCGCAGGCAGGCGCGCGGCCTTTTCCTCGGCACGCATCATCCGCTCGTTGCGGAACTCGGCCGACAGCACGCGCAGCGCCGAAGCAAGCGGGGTGCCGTAGCGTTCGGTCTGGATCATCGTCGTGACCACCCCCTTCACCGAATCCAGGTTGACCCGGTAGGCAAGGTTCTCGAACGCCTGGCGGCGCTCGGTAAGGAACGACATCTCGATCGCGGTCAGCGAGAATTCGTCGCCGAGTTCGGGATAGGCCCGGCCCAGTTCCTTGGCGACGCGGTTGAACGCGGCGTCGATGGTCAGACCGGCCTCGGCGCAGATCACCAGCAGGTCGAGCGCGTCGGGCAAGCCCTTGCGGATTTCCTTGGTACGCTTGTTGACCAGGTTTCCGACGAACAGGTCGGGGCTCTTGTAGCCCAGCCCAACCATCACCGCGAACCCCATGAACCGCTTGAATGCGCCCCATTCGGGAAAAACGTTCGCCCAGTAGATGACTGTTGCCGCGATCAGCCCCAGCACCATCGGCATGACCATCCGTGCAAAGATGATCGCGACCGCCCATTCCTTCTGGCGGATGCCAGCTTGCGCCAGCTTCTGCTGGACCACTTTGACCTGGCTGTCCTGGAGCACGCGCAGCGATTGCAGGGTACCCTTGAGCCGGTCGGTTGTCTCGTTCTTGCGGATCAGGCTGACGCGCTTCCTGGCCGACCCGGTAACGATCCCGGCCTTGAGGAACTCGCGCCGTTCATTGAGCGCCTTGACCCGCCTGGCCATCGGATCGCGCACGGTCACCGCGGCGTAAATCGCCAGCATGACCGCCATGGCGGCGACCGCGACCAGACATGTCCCGACCAAGACGACGTCGAAGCCGAGCAGCGTGGGACCGGGAGGAGTGTGCAGCATGGTTTTTCTCTCGCGCCCGGGGCTCAGATTTCGAAGCTGATCATTTTGGCCATGATGAACGCGCCGATGGACATCCACACCATCCCGCCCAGCCCGGCCACGATCAGGCGGTCTTCGGTGAAGAACCCGCCGATATACTTGGGATTGACGAACCAGATCATGACGAAAACCATGAAAGGCAGTGCGCCGATGATGTACGCGGATGCCTTGGATTCAGAGCTCATCGCCCGGATCTTGAGCTTCATCTGGGCGCGCTTGCGCAACACGTCCGACAGGTTGGACAAGGTCTCGGCCAGGTTGCCGCCGGTCTCGCGCTGGATCGCCAGAGTGATGCAAAAAAAGCTGAATTCGGGCATGTCGAGCCGGTCGGCGGTGTTCTGGAGGGCGTCTTCCATGGTCTTGCCGACCCTGATCCGATCGGTGATGAGCTTGAATTCCTGGCCCACCGGCCCGGGGACTTCGCTTGCCACCACACCCAGCGTCTCGGTCACCGGCAGACCCGAGCGCAAGCCGCGCACGAGCAGTTCGATCGCATCGGGGAACTTGGTGGTGAAGTTGTTGACCCGCTTCTTGACGTAGTAGTTGACGACCATATGCGGGATGCCACCGCCGATCACCACACCCGCCCCCAGCGAGAGCAGCGCGGCGTGCGATTTGAGATAGATGATCATCGTGATGAACAGGCCCAGACCCAGCGATGCATAGAGATATTGCTGAAGCGTCCAGGTCTTGCCGGTGCGGTGCAGGCGCAGCGCCAGCGCCTCGATCCGGCTGCTCGATCCGGCGATCTGATGAAGCTTGGGCTTGCGCGCAGCGACCGCCTTGCGAAACTGCGCCTCGACCTTGACGTTGGCGCTTTCGGCATGGCGGAAACGCACTGCCTGGAGGCGGCGCTGGCCTTCCTTGGCGGCCGATGGCCCCGATAGCGCCGCATAGCCAAGGACCATCATGGTCATCAGGCCCACGGCCATCAGCAGCAGCTGAAAAATGCTCATTGCCGGCTTCCCGCCTTTCGATATCCGTTTTCAGGACGGGGTCCGGAGCTGGGTGCCAGCGGTTCGAACCGCCGCGCGCTAGGCTCCTCGCCCCTTCGAACTCATTTCCTCTTGGGCGGCAGCATCGCCTTGAGGTCGAACTTGCCGAGCAGCGACTTCTTGCCCGTCAGCACCACGCCTTCGGGCTCGGCCACAACCTCTTCGCCAGCGCCGATCACGGCTGCGGCAATATCGCGCATCACGGACCCCGCTTTGGTCGAACGGTTCGCCTCGGCGAACGTCTGGCCGAGCTTGGCGCAATTGGCTGCCGCCTTGACGTCGTAAGGCACGATGAGGTTGATCTTGCGTTCGATCGAAGCCTCGAAGTCTGACCGGCTGATCTCGGAGATCGCGGGCTGCACTTTGTTGGCGACCACGATCGGACGGGCATGCGAGGCGTTGGTCTTGAGCCACGAAAGGATCCGGATTGCGTCGCGCGCCGAGGCCAGGGTCATCTCCGTCGCCACCACCACGACATTTACGTCGGCCAGCAGGTGCGGGAAGTTGATCAGCATGTTGCGCGGCAGATCGATCACCGTCATCTCGAACGCCTGACGGAATTCCTCCTCGAGCTGCACGAATGCGGCACCGTCGGTCATCAGCGGCGAGCTGATCGGCGCTTCGGCAGAAAGGATCGCCAGCTTGTCGTTGGCGCGGATCATTGCCCGCTCGATGAACAGCCCGTCGATCCGGCTGGGGTTGTCGATCGCGTCGGTCAGGCCGCGGCCCGGCTCGAGATCGAGCGACAACGCGCCGGTCCCGAAGTGGATGTCGAGATCGAGCAGCGCAGTCGGCAGCTTGTGCTCGGTGCTGAACAGCCAGGCCAGCGAGGTCGCGATGGTGCTCGCGCCGACCCCGCCGCGGGTTCCCACGACCGCGGTCGAGATGTGCTTCTTGGCGGCCTGCGCATCCTGGTTCTTGGGCGTCATGAAGATCGTTTGGGCATTGACCAGGCAATCGCGCACCTGCCCGGCCGAGAGCGGCTTGAGCAGGTAATCGTGAATCCCACTGGACAGCAGGTCACGATAGAGCCGTACGTCGTTGACCTGGCCCACCGCGATCACCACGGTGCCCGGCTCGCAGACTTCGGCCAGCGCGTTGATGTCGTTCAGCGGATCGCCGCTTTCCGAAAGATCGACCAGCAGGATGTTGGGGCTGGCGGTGATCGAGAGCGACTGGACCGCGTTGCGCAG
>JANMPV010000397.1:0-3079 GCA_031370045.1 Novosphingobium sp.
CTGGCTGTTCCCCTCGCGTGGCAAGCATCTTTCGCGGGTCCGCCTGTTCCAGCTGCTGCGCGAACTCACGGGGCGCGCCGGGATCGATCCGGCGCGGGTCAGCCCGCACGTGCTGCGCCACGCCTTTGCCACCCACCTGCTGGAGGGCGGTGCCGATCTGCGCGTGCTTCAAACCTTGCTCGGCCACGCCGACATCGCCACCACCCAGATCTACACTCACGTCGATAGCGCGCGGCTGGTCGCGCTGGTCAACGCACATCATCCGCTGGCGGCGCGTTCGATGGCTGACCGCCCCTTGCCCCCGCAGACGCGGACGACTAGCGCAGCGCGATGATTTCCTACCTTGAATTCGAGAAGCCGGTGGCGACGCTCGACGCCAAGATCGCCGAACTGCGTCAGACCGCCGCGGGCGGCGAAGTCCAGGTGGGAGGTGAGATCCAGCGGCTTGAGCAGAAGTCGGCCGAGCTTTTGCGCAGCACCTATGCCGCGCTGACCGGATGGCAGAAAACCCAGGTCGCGCGCCATCCGATGCGCCCGCATTTCGTCGATTACGTCGCGCTGATGTTCACCGATTTCATTCCCTTGGGGGGTGATCGCGTGTTCGGCGAGGATCAGGCGATCGTGGGCGGCCCGGCCCGGCTCGGCGGGCGGAAAGTAATGCTGATCGGGCACGAGAAAGGCAACGACACCGCCAGCCGCATCCGCCACAATTTTGGCATGGGCAAGCCCGAGGGCTATCGCAAGGCGATCCGCCTGATGGAACTGGCCGGGCGGTTCGGGCTGCCGGTGGTGACCCTGGTCGATACCTCGGGCGCGTTTCCAGGGGTAGAGGCCGAAGAGCGCGGCCAGGCCGAGGCGATCGCGCGTTCAACCGAGGCGTGCCTGGCGCTGCCGGTACCGATGGTTGCGGCGATCGTGGGTGAGGGCGGATCGGGTGGGGCGGTGGCCCTGGCCAGCGCCGAGCGGGTGCTGATGCTCGAACACGCGGTTTATTCGGTGATCTCGCCCGAGGCCGGCGCCTCGATCCTGTGGCGCACCGCCGACAAGGCGCAGGAAATGGCCGAGGCGATGAAGACCACCGCGCAGGATCTTTTCGCGCTCAAGGTGATCGATCGGATCGTGCCGGAACCGGTCGGCGGCGCGCATCGCGATCCGGCCGCGACCGCCGCTGTCCTGAGCGCGGCAATCTGCGAGGAACTTGATGCTCTGAGCGGCAAGAGCGCGGCGCAATTGCAGGCCCAGCGTGCCCAGCGTTTCCTGCGCATCGGCGAGGGCAGCTGACCGCCACGGGAACCTTCATGGACCCTGCAGGGTTCAGCAGCCAACAGAATATGTCGCGGTCGCGGGACTAACCGTCGGTCGCCTTTGTTGCATGAGGAGCCTGTCATGATCCCCCACCCCCGCAATTCTTTGCGCCTTGCCGCTCTACTGGCAGGCGTCGCGCTAAGCATTGCACCGCTTTCCGCACAGACCGCGCGCAACATCGGCACCTCGGACAAGGCGACCGGGGCCAAGGCCAATCCCGAGTTAATCGCTGAATTCGGCGGCGCTGTGTCCGGCCCGCAGGCGACTTATGTCGCCGGGATCGGCAAGAACATCGCGATCCAGTCGGGGCTGAGCAACGCCCGCGACGATTTCACCGTCACCCTGCTCAACTCGTCGGTCAACAACGCCTTCGCCATTCCCGGCGGCTACGTTTACACCACCCGGCAACTCGTGGCGTTGATGAACAACGAGGCTGAACTCGCGGGCGTGCTGGGCCACGAGGTTGGCCACGTCGCCGCGCGCCATTCCAAAAAGCGCCAGAGCGCCGCTACGCGCAACGGTCTGCTGGGCGTGCTGGGTCAGGTGCTCGGATCGGTCGTCGGCGGCGGATTCGGCAACGTTATCTCCCAGGGCGCGCAATACGGCGCACAGTATTTCACGCTATCGTTCTCGCGCGCACAGGAAACCGAGGCCGACAACCTTGGCATCCAGTACCTCAAAAGCGCGGGCTATGATGGGCGGGCGATGTCGACGGTGTTGCAGAGCCTGGCCAACCAGACCGCACTCGACGCGCGAATCATGGGCACCGGCGGCAACCGCGTGCCCGAATGGGCGAGCACCCACCCCGATCCTGCCTCGCGCGTTCGTGCTGCGCTGGTTCGTGCGGGCACCTCGGCTACCGGTATCACCAACCGCGACACTTTCCTCAGCCGCATCGACGGGATCATGTATGGCGACGATCCCAAACAGGGGGTGGTCGAGGGCAGCCGTTTCACCCATCCCGATTTGCGCCTGACATTCCAGGCGCCGAACGGGTTCTATGTGGTGAACGGCACCCGGGCGGTGACGATCGGCGGGACCTCGGGTAAGGGGGAATTCTCGAGCGCGGCCTATAACGGCGATCTGGACAGCTACATCCGCTCGGTCTTCGCGGGCCTTGGCGGCCAGAACCAGGCGCAGATCCCGGTGTCGCAAATCGAACGCACCACGGTCAATGGCATCCCCGCGGCCTATGCCACCGCGCGGGTCGCTTCGGGCAGCGGCCAGGTCGATGTGATGGTGTTCGCTTATGAATTTTCGAACGGCCAGGCCTATCATTTCACCACAATTTCACCCGCGGGGCAGAGCGGGGCTTTCGATCAGATGTTCCGCTCGATGCGCCGAATCTCGGCGAGCGAAGCTGCGGCGATCAAGCCGCGCCGGATCGCCATCGTTACCGCGCGGTCGGGCGATACCGTGCGCTCGCTGGCGGGGCGGATGGCCTACTCTGACTATCAGCTCGAACGGTTCCTCGTGCTCAACGGCCTGACCGCCAATTCCACACTGAGCGCAGGCCAGAAGGTCAAAATCGTCGCCTCCTGATCGTTGCACGCCTTTTGGGCACGAAGAAGGGCGGCAGGTTTCCCTGCCGCCCTTCTTTTCGTCAGAACGCCGTGGCTTAGGCAGCCATGTCAACCGAAACGGTCTTGAACGTGGTCGATAGCTGGGTGCCCAGGCCGCTCATCGCGGTGATCGCGGCGACGGCGATGAGCGCGGCGATCAGGCCGTATTCGATCGCGGTGGCGCCGGCACTGTTCTTCTTAAGGTTGCGCAG
>JANMPV010000407.1:0-4433 GCA_031370045.1 Novosphingobium sp.
GATCGCGGCCAAGAAGCATGCGGTCGCCGAGCGGCTGGCCGAACGCGACGTGCTGGTCGGCACGATCGGCGCGCAGCTCGGCGATGCCTACTGGATCGCCGAACCCGAAGACATCATCGCGCTCAACCTCGTCCAGCTCGATCGTGCGCTGGGCCATCCGCTGACGGTCGAGGCCGAATATTACCCGGCGCGCGGGGCGACGCTGGTGACCGTACTCGCGGCCGACCACCCCGGGCTGTTCTACCGCATCGCCGGGGGCATCCATCTGGCCGGCGGCAACATCATCGATGCGCGCATCCACACCGCGCGCAACGGCATGGCGGTCGACAATTTCCTGATCCAGGACCCGCTTGGCCGCCCTTTCAACGAAGGCGGCCAGCTTGAGCGGCTCGAACGCTCGATCGGCGATGCGCTGGCCAACCGGGTCAAGCTGATGCCCCAGCTCGCCGCGCGCCCGTTCGCCCGCGCCCGCGCCGCAGCGTTCGACGTCAAGCCGATCGTGCTGTTCGACAACGCCGCATCGAACCGCTTCACCGTGATCGAAGTCGGCGCGCGCGACCGCCCCGCGCTGCTCAACCGCGTCGCCCGCGCGCTGTTCGAAGCGCGCCTGATCGTCCATTCGGCGCACGTCGCGACATACGGCGAGCGCGCGGTCGATACGTTCTACGTCACCGATCTGCTGGGCGGAAAGGTCGATGGGCCGCGGCTCAAGGCAGTCGAAAAGCGCTTGCTGGAGGCTGCGCAGGATCAGGGCGAGGCGGCGGTCGCTGCCTGACCATGACGGACCCCGCGGCATGGCAGGGTGAAACGCTCGCGCTCGGCGCGGCGCTGGCCGCCGGGCTGTTGATCGGCATCGAACGCGGCTGGAGCTTGCGCGGCCAGCGCGCCGGATCGCGGATCGCGGGGGTGCGAACCTTCACCCTGCTCGCACTTGCGGGCGGGCTGGCGGGAGTGCTCGCCGCGAGAGGGCTCTCGCTGGTCGCGGCGGCCATCGCGCTGGCCGGCGCGGCGGTGCCAGGAATCGGCTATGCCCGCGACTCGTCACGCAGGCGCGACGCGACCAGCGCGATTGCTGCAATCGCGACGCTCGCGATCGGGTTGCTCGCCGGAACCGGCTCTCCCGGCCTGGCCCTGGCCGCAGCGGCGGCGGTGGTGCTGGTCCTGGCGCTGCGGACCGAGCTGCACAGCTTCGTCCGCCGCCTGTCCGTCGAAGACGTCAAGGCGCTGGCCCGGTTCGCGGTGATCGCGCTGGGCGTCCTGCCGTTCCTTCCCGATCGCGCGATGGGACCCTACGGAGCCTGGAATCCGGCGAACCTGTGGTGGGTGGTGGTCCTGGTCACCGGGTTCTCCTTCCTTGCTTACGCTGCCAACCGGATTTTCGGGGCGAGCCGGGGTACGCTGGCGACTGCCCTGATAGGCGGTGCCTACTCGTCTACCGCGGTCACCCAGTCACTGGCCCAGCGGCTCGGCACCGATCAACGCAGCGGCGCGGAGGCGGCCGGAATCGCGCTCGCCAGCGCGGTGATGTACCTCAGAGTGATCGTTCTGATCGGGGTGTTCGCCCAGCGCTTGCTGCTCGATTTTGCGCTGCTGACCGCCCCGGCGCTGGCGGTCGCCTGGCTCGCCGCGTTTGCGCTGATTCGCAAGGCCCCGTCGGGTACCGCGTCGAGCCCGCCGGGAAACCCGATCGCGCTGCTCCCCGCGCTCGGGTTTCTCGCCTTCGTCGCAATCGCTGCCGTCGCGGCGCAGTGGGCGCAACAACGCTTCGGCGAGAGCGGGATCGCGGTGCTGCTGTTCGCGATGGGGGCGATGGACGTCGATGCCTCGATCGTCACCGCAGGCGGCCTGCCCCCCGAAGCAATCGGAGCGGCGCTGGCGGCGGCGGCGATCGGCGGGACGATTGTGGCCAACATGGCGGTCAAGATCCTGATCACGCTGGCCTATTCACGCCGCGCCGGGATGACCGCGGCGCTTGCGCTGCTGGCAAGCACGCTGACCCTTGCGGCCAGCGTCGCGTGGCGCTGGTTCAGCTTGTAGCCGCGGCTCGAAGTCTCGCGATCGCCTCATCCCGCCCGATCAGCGGCAACAGTGCCGCCATATCGGGCCCATGGTCGCGCCCGGTCAGCGCTTTGCGCAGCGGCATGAACAGCGCTTTCCCCTTGCGCCCGGTGGTCGCTTTGAGCGCTCCGGTCAGCCCGGGCCACAGCGCCTCGCCTGGCGCAAGCGCGGCGAGCACTTCAGCAGCAGTGTCGAGGAAGCCGCGATCCTCAGCTGCCATCGGCGCAGGCTCGACCGGTCCAGTGACCACCCGCCACCAATCCGCCGCCTCGTCGATATGCGCGAGGTTGGGGCGGATTGCATCCCACGCCGCATCGCCCATGCCTTCTGGCAGCAAGTGCGCGACGCGGGCGAAGGGCAGGCGGTGGACGATCGCGGCGTTGATGCGGTGGAGTTCTGCCTCGTCGAACCGCGCCGGGGCGCGGCCGAAGCGGGCGAGGTCGAAGCTGGCCACCAGTTGCTCTACCGTCAGCCTGGGATCGACCGGATCGGAGGTTCCCAGCCGGGCTAGCAGCGCGACCAGCGCCTCGGGCTCGACGCCCACTTCGCGCAGCGCATCGACCCCCAGCGAGCCGAGCCGCTTGGAGAGCTTGCCCTCGCTCCCGACCAGCAGCGCCTCGTGGGCAAAGCGCGGTGCCGGTGCGCCCAGGGCGGCGAACATCTGGAGTTGCGCGGCGGTGTTCGAAACATGATCCTCGCCGCGCAGCACGTCGGTGATGCCCATCGCAATGTCGTCGATCGCGCTGGGCAGCATATACAGCCACGACCCATCGGCGCGGCGGACCACCGGGTCCGACATCTGCCGCGGATCGAAATGCTGCTCCCCGCGGATGCCGTCGAGCCAGCCGATCGGTGCGCCGTGATCGAGCAGGAACCGCCAGTGAGGTGCGACGCCGCTGGCGACCATGGCGTCATGCTCGGCGTCGGTCAGCGCGAGCGCGGCGCGATCGTAAATCGGCGGCAACCCCCGCCCAAGCTGGACCTTGCGCTTGAGGTCAAGCTCCTGCGCGGTCTCATAGGCGCGATAGACCCGCCCGCTCTCGACCAGCCGCGCAAACTCGCGCTCATAGATCGCAAATCGCGCCGACTGCCGCTCCTCGCCATCGGGATGCAGCCCCAGCCAAGCGAGATCGGCGCGAATCGCCACCGCAAACTCTTCGCGACTGCGCTCGGCATCGGTATCGTCGATCCGCAGCAGGAACCGCCCACCGGATTTCTTCGCGAGCATCCAGTTGTGCAGCGCGGTGCGGATATTGCCGACGTGGAGCCGCCCGGTGGGCGAGGGGGCGAAGCGGGTGGTGGCGGTCTTCGCTCACCCGCTCCGGAACGCATGGGTGATCGGGTAGCGTCGGTCGCGCCCGAAGTTGCGCACCCCCAGTTTGACCCCCGGCGGGGCCTGGCGGCGTTTGTTTTCGGCCAGATGCAACAGGCGCTCGATGCGCTTGACCGTGTCGCGTTCGAACCCCTCGGCGACAAGCTGGTCGACGCTCTTTTCGTGCTCGACCAATCCGAGCAGGATGCCGTCGAGTACCTCGTACGGCGGCAGCGAATCCGAATCCTTTTGGTCGGGGCGCAGCTCGGCGGATGGCGGCTTGGCGATGATGTTTTCGGGGATCACCCGGCCCTCGCGCCCCAGCCCGATCTTGGGCCGCGCGGTGTTGCGCCATCGCGAGATCGCGAACACCGTCATTTTGTATGCATCCTTGAGCGGATTGTAGCCGCCCGCCATGTCGCCATAGATCGTCGCGTAGCCGACACTCATCTCGCTCTTGTTGCCCGTGGTCAGCAGCATCGGGCCGAACTTGTTGGAGAGCGCCATCAGGGTCACGCCGCGGATGCGCGACTGGAGGTTTTCCTCGGTGATATCGACCGCGACATCGGCGAAACTGCCTTCAAGCATCGCATCGAAACCCTCGACGGCGGGCTGGATCGGGATGGTATCATAGCGGCACCCGATCAGCCGGGCGCATTCGGTGGCGTCGTCCAGGCTCGACTGGCTGGTGTAGCGGCTGGGCAGCATCACCGTCCACACCCGCTCGGGCCCCAGCGCATCGGCGGCGATCGCCGCGCAGATCGCGCTGTCGATCCCGCCCGACATGCCCAGCACCACCCCGGGGAAGCGGTTGGTGTTCACATAATCGCGCAACGCCAAAACCATCGCGCAGTAGATGTCTTCGGGATGCCCGGCCAGGTCATGGACTTCGCCCGGATCGCAGCGCCAGCGGCTGCCGCTGCCCGCCGGGGTGCGGACCCAGCGGGTGGCTACGACGGCTTACTCCCAATCGGGCAACTGCACCCACACCGCGCCTTCGGGACCGACCACGAAGCTGGCCCCGTCGAACACGATCTCGTCCTGCCCGCCGACGCGGTTGAGG
>JANMPV010000408.1:0-4795 GCA_031370045.1 Novosphingobium sp.
TGATGGAAGTCGATCCCAAAGGCCGTTCGGCGCAGGAAGTCGTGGCGTTGTGGCAGTATATCTCGGATCGTCTGGAAAAGAATTTCCGCCGCACCGTGTTTGCCGCCCCCGCTTCGGTGACGATGCTACCCGGGGTGAGCCGACCGCAGGGCGGCTTCGGTCGCCGCGTCGCCTGTTCCTGACGGGGCGCGGTTCGATGAGCGAATCCAAGCCTTTCGCATCGCTGTCGCCGACGCTGCTGGCGCGCAAGGGCGCGGCCAAGCCGGCAATGCGGCCCCAATGGCAGCCGCTCGATGCCTATTCGTCCGAAGTTCCGCTGCCGCCAACGGGCGAGGAGCTCGAGGACCTGGGCTGGAATGACATGGGTGAGACGGATCATGCCGAATCGACCGTGGTTCCGTTTGGCGCGCCCGACGAATATCTTCAGCAACCGCCCCTGACCGGGGGTGTGCCCGCGGTAGTCCGCCAGCAGGGTGCACTGGCCGATCATGTCGCGAGCGATCGGGTTCATGAGCTTTCGCCGCTGATCCCGCTCGCCGCGCATCGTTATGCCCGCGGGGTCGCGGTAAACGCAGCCGCTGCAGAGCGCCACTCGGCGCTGGCCGCCGGACGCCGGGCTGCCTTTACCTTGCGGGTCGACGAAGCCCGCCACCTCAAGCTGCGCCTTGCCTGCACGATGCAGGGGCGCAGCGCTCAGCAGCTTGTCACCCAGGCGCTCGACCGCCTGCTTAGCGAACTGCCCGAACTCGACGATCTGGCCAAGCGCGTCCGGCGCCGCTGACATCTCTGCAAGACCATACCTCCGGGGGGACAACACTATGACCGGGACTCGCACCACGATCCTCAAGCTCGCTTCGACCGTGGCCATCGCCGCCGCGCTGATCAGCGGGTGTGCTTCCGATGGCAGCGCGCGGCCTTCGGGCTACGCCGCCAAGCCACTGAAGGGCGAAGGCAACAAGGCTGTGGCCAAGGCCGAGCGCGCGGTGCAGGCGTCGCCCCGCGATGCCGCAGCGCGCGCTGCGCTGGGATCGGCCTACCTGGCCGCCGGGCGGTTTGCCTCGGCAGCACAATCGTTCGACGATGCACTCAACCTGGGCGACGAAAGCGCGGCTACCGTGCTCGGGCTGGCGCTGGCCGAAACCGCCAGAGGCAACAATGCTGCGGCAGTCGAATTGCTCCATGATTGGCGCGATGCGATTCCCGCCGGCGATCTTGGCCTCGCCTATGCGCTGGCCGGCGAAACCGCGCGCGGCGTGCAGGTTCTGTCCGGCGCGGTCCGCGATGGCGACGCCAGCGCCAAGACCCGCCAGAACCTGGCCTATGCGTATGCGCTCGACGGGCGCTGGCGCGAAGCACGGGTGATGGTTGCGCAAGATGTTGCCGCCGATCAGGTCGATGTGCGGATGCGTGAATGGCTGTCGATGAACCGCCCCGAATACGTCACTACCCGCGTGTCGCACTTGTTGGGAGTGACCCCCGCAGTCGATTCGGGCCAGCCGCAGTCGCTGGCGCTGGCCAATTTCCCGGGCAGCGGTGAACTTGCCGCCCAGGATCAGACCCAGACAGCCGATCAGGCCCTAGCTGCGGCCGAACCCGTCGCACCCGTAACCGCACCGGTGGTTCAGACTCCGGTTGTGCAGGCCCAGGCGGAACTTCCCGCAATGGCTGCTCCTGCGGCAGCGCCAGTCGCCCAGCCGGTCACGCTCGCCGCGCTCGATCGCGCACCCGCCGGAGTCTCCAACGATGCGCCAGCGTTCGCCACGATTTCGGCACCAACGCGCTCGGGAGGGTCGGTCCAGCCGCGAATCGTCGGCAAGACCATGCGGACCAAGTTCGTCAGCGACCCGCGCAATCTTGCCCAGCCGGGCAAAGGCAAGGGCCTGTCGGCGATCACCGCGATTGCCAATGCGGTCTCGGGCGGCTCGCACTGGCTCCAGCTCGGATCTTACACCAATCCCGCGATCGCCAAGGATGGCTGGGGCAAGTTCACCCGCCGCACCCCTGCGCTCAAGGGTTACAAGGCGGTGACCACTACCGCGACGGTCAACAACGTCCCCGTCTGGCGCATCGCCGCGACCGGCTTCGGCAGCTACGCCGATGCCTCGAAGATGTGCGCCAGGGTCAAGTCGCGCGGCGGTGCCTGCCTCGTCAAGCGCGCCGAAATCCAGGGCGCGGGCTCGGTAATGCGGGGTCTACGGCGCTAGTCTTCCGGCTCACGCCGTTTCGGCACCAGCCCGCACCCCCGCCCGACCACCCATTCAGGGCCCTCTCGTGGGTGGCCGGGCGGGGGAGCGGGCTGGTGCCGACTGACACTGCAAAAAAGCTTTAGCCGACCGCCGCGCCGCCCTTGAACAGAGCGGTGACGCGACCTTCGACCGGACGTTTGTCGAACGGGGTGTTGCCCGCCGCCGCTGCCATCTTGTTCGAATCGACCACCCACGGCCGTACCGGATCGACGATCGCGATGTCGGCCTCGGCGCCGACGCGCAGTTCGCCCGCGTTGACCCCGAGCAGCCGCGCCGGATTCGCGGCGAGCAGCACAAACGCGCGCGCGAGATCGATCACCCCGTCACGAACCAGCGTCAGGGTTAGCGGCAGCAGCGTTTCGGCGCCCGCCATCCCCGGTTCCGCATCGGCAAACGGCAGGCGCTTGTCTTCGGGGCCGCGCGGATCGTGGCCAGACGAGACCACGTCGATCGTCCCGTCGCCCAGCGCGGCCAGCACCGCCTGGCGGTCCGCTTCGCAGCGCAGCGGCGGCGAGAGTCGGGCGAATGTGCGAAAATCGGCGAGTTCCAGGTCCGAGAGCATGAAATGCGCCGGGGTCACCCCCGCTGTCACTGCCACCCCGCGCGCCTTGGCCGCGCGGACAAGCGCCAGCCCCGCCGCAGTGGTGACCTGGCGGATATGCAGTCGCGCTCCGGCGAGGTCGGCCAGCGCGATATCGCGCGCAACTGCCAGCGCCTCGGCCTCGGCTGGGGCGGCCGGGAGGCCCAGTCGGGTCGCCATCTCTCCCGCCGTGGCGACCGCATCGCCCGTCAGCCCGGCATCTTCGGCATGGGTCACCACCACCAGCTCGAGCATTGGGGCATAGCGCAGCAGGCGCAGCATCACCCCGCTATCGGCGACCCAGCGGCGTCCGGTCGCGACCGCTCTGGCTCCCGCCTCGCGCATCAGCGCCAGCTCGGCGAGCTCGCGCCCCTCAAGCCCCCGGGTGGCCGCAGCCAGCGGGTGGACCCACAAGTCGGGCTTGCCCGATTGCGCCGCGAACCGCACCCGCGCCGGATGGTCGAGCGGGGGGGTCTCGTCGGGCATCAGCGCGGCGCGGACGATTCCGCCGAAGTGGAAGGCCGGTCGGTCGATCGCGAAGACGCCCAGATCGACCAGCGCCGGGGCAATCAGCGCGCCCTGCGCATCGACCACGGTATCGCCATCGCGCGCAACAGCATCGCCCCCGAGCGCGACGACCACGCCGTTCTCGCAGCGGATCGCACCGGGCTGCGGCTCGCCCTGGGGCAAGACTAGCCTACCGCCAGTGATGGTAAGCGGCGCAGCGGTGCTCATGCCCAGCCCTCGACGCCGCGCCGCTTGCGGGTCAGCACGTCGAGACAGGCCATCCGGATCGCCACCCCGTTCTCGACCTGGCGGGTGATCAGCGACCGCCCGGCGAGATCGGCAACGTTCGAATCGATCTCGACCCCGCGGTTCATCGGCCCCGGATGCATCACCAGCGCACCGGGCGCGGCGCGGCTCAGGCGATCGAGCGTCAGTCCGTAAAGGTGGCGATATTCGCGCGGGCTGGGGATGAACTCCCCGCTCATCCGCTCCTGCTGCAACCGCAGCATCATCACCACTTCAGCACCCTTCAGCGCCGCGTCGAAATCGGTGAACGGTTCCACGCCCATCGCCTCAACCCCATCGGGCATCAGCGCGGGCGGAGCGCAGACGCGGACGTCGGCCCCCAGCGCGGTCAGGCACAGGATGTTCGATCGCGCCACCCGGCTGTGGAGGACATCGCCGCAGATGGTGACTTTCAGACCGTTGAGATCGCTGCCCGCGCCCTGTCCCAGCGCATGGCGTATAGTCAGCGCATCGAGCAGCCCTTGGGTGGGGTGTTCGTGCTGACCGTCGCCCGCGTTGAGCACCGGGCAATCGACCTTGTCCGCGATCAGCCGCACCGCACCCGAACTGGCGTGGCGGATAACGATCGCATCGGCGCGCATCGCCCCCAGGGTCAGCGCGGTGTCGATCAGAGTTTCGCCCTTCTTCACGCTCGATTGCGCGGCGTGCATGTTGACCACATCGGCGCCCAGCCGCTTGCCCGCGATCTCGAACGACAGCAGGGTGCGGGTGGAATTTTCGAAGAAAGCGTTGATGATCGTCAGCCCGGCCAGCCGATCGGCGCGTTTGGAAGTCTGCTTGTTAAGCGCGACCCATTCTTCCGCCTCGTCGAGCAGATAGTGGATCTCGTGCCGGGCCAGCGATCCGATCCCCAACAGGTCGCGATGCGGAAACGCGGCGCGACCCGGTGGGTAGCGTCCGAGGGAGGAAGTGTCCGGCGATGGCATTAAAGCCATTCCCCTAGTGAGGCGGTGTCGGCGGCTCAAGCGGATTCGGGTGGCGCATCGCGCGACCGATACGTAATGAGCAACCAATCCCTCTGCCCAGCCTGGGCGGACATTTTGCAGGAATTCGCAGCAGATGATTTTCGCACGCAAGGTCTGGTCGATCCTGGTCGGGATCAAGGATGCCTTCGCCCTCCTGTTCCTGCTGCTGTTCTTCTGGGCGGTCTATGCGG
>JANMPV010000415.1:0-1953 GCA_031370045.1 Novosphingobium sp.
TCGAACCCGCGCGGTCTGGATCGCTCGGCAGCCAGCGCGTCGAGTTGCGAGAGCGAGGCAAGCGCCCTGCGCGCGGTTACTTCGACGCGCTTGGTGTCGCAGATTTCCGCCAGTTTATCGCTCATTTCACTGTCTCGATCCAGCAATCAAGCAGCCCATTGGCAAGCCCCTTGTCGATCGCTTCGGCCGCCTCTTCAACACCCTCGAACCAGTCATCGACCTCACCCGCAACGATCAGCGCTGCGGCTGAATTGAGCAACACGGCGTCACGGTATGCGCCGGGTTCACCCAGCAGCATGTTCCGCAAGGCAGCGGCGTTGAAGACCGCATCGCCCCCGCGCAGTGCGGAATGCTCATGTGGCATCAACCCGGCATCGAGCGGGGCAATCTCTCCGGCGAACCGTTCCAACCCGACGGTCGCGATGTGGCTGGGACCAGCGATCGACAATTCATCGAGGCCCTCCTCGCCCGAGACGACCATCGCCGCTTCGGTGCCGAGCAGGTGCATGGCATCGCGGTACAGCGCAATCAGGCGCGGATGCGCCACGCCGACCAACTGGCGCGTCACCCCGGCAGGATTGGCCAAGGGGCCGGTGAGGTTGAAGATCGTGCGGTGGCCCAGTGCCTTGCGGATCGGCGCGAGACGGGCGAGCGCGGGGTGATGGGCCTGCGCGAAGAGGAACGCGATGCCGAGATCGGGCAAGGTTTCCTCGGCCATGTCGCTGGCGCGCTGCAGGTTGAGGCCTAGAGCCTCGAGCGTGTCGGCGCCGCCGGCGAGGCTCGAGGCGGCGCGATTGCCGTGCTTGGCGACCGGCACACCGCAAGCCGCGACCACCAGGGCCACGGCGGTCGAGACATTTACGCTGTGCTGCCCGTCACCGCCGGTTCCGCAAACGTCGATTGCGCCTGCCGGTGCCGCCACACGCTTCATCCGGGCGCGCATGGCGAGCACTGCACCGGCAATTTCCTCGGCGGTTTCGCCCCGCTCGTGCAACGCGGTCAGGATTGCAGCCACTTCACCATCGGCCAGTGCGCCATCGAACATCGCGCCGAATTGCATTTCGGCATCGGCCAGCGCGGTCATGCCAGTGCCTTCACCGACATCCCGCAGATGCGCAGGAAATTGGCGAGCAGCGCGTGACCGTGCTCGGTGGCGATGCTTTCGGGATGGAATTGGACCCCGTGGATCGGCAGCGAGGCATGGCGAATGCCCATCACGTGGCCATCGTCTGAGGTGCAGTTGATCACCAGCGCCTCGGGCACGTCATCGACGATCAGCGAGTGATAGCGGGTCGCGGTGAAGGGCGAGGGGAGGCCAGCGAACAGCCCGGTGCCGTCATGGCTGACCTGGCTGGTCTTGCCGTGCATCAGCCCGCCGCGCACCACTTCGCCGCCGAAGTGCTGGCCGATCGACTGGTGACCCAGGCACACGCCAAGCAAAGGTTTGCCTGCATCGGCGCAGGCCGCGACAAGATCGAGGCTTATGCCCGCTTCGTTCGGCGTGCACGGGCCGGGCGAGATCAGGAAACCCTGCGCCCCGCTCGAGATCGCCTGACCCGCCGACAACGCATCGTTGCGCACCACCTCGACCTCGGCCCCCAGTTCCATCAGGTAATGGACCAGGTTCCAGGTGAAGCTGTCATAGTTATCGATAACCAGAATCATGCCGCAGCATTGGACCCGTTGCGCGCGGCGATCAAGGTTCGGGCTTCCCGGCGTAACAGTCGCTCGCCCGGACGAGGCCGTCGGTCAGCCCGGGTTCGGAATACAGATGCCCCGCGTCAGCCACGATCTGCAAATCGACCTCGGGCCAGACCTGCTTGAGCGCCCATGCGGCGGACGGCGGTGTGCAGCAATCGTGACGGCCCTGGACGATGGTGCCGGGGATATGCCGGATCTTGTGAGCGTCACGCAGCAATTGCCCCGGCTCCAGCCAGCAATCGTGCATGAAAT
>JANMPV010000436.1:0-3285 GCA_031370045.1 Novosphingobium sp.
GATCGTGTTTCACGGGCCCGCCTTCGGCGACGCCAAGCAACGCTTGCTTGAGGCCGCGCGCTTCCTCATCCTGCCGTCGTTCAGCGAGGGATTGCCGATGGTGGTGCTGGAAGCGTGGGCGGCGGGAACTCCGGCGCTGATAAGCGAGGGCTGCAACCTGCCCGAAGGGCTGGCCGCGAACGCTGCGCTGGCATGCCAGACCACGGCCCAAGGGATCGCCAGCACCCTGGAACAAGGCTTTGCGCTGGAGGAGCCGGCGTGGCTGGCAATGGCGGCGGCGGCGCATGCTCTGGCCGCGGGGCCGTTTTCCGAGGCAACCATCGCCCACCGTTGGGAAGCAGCCTACGCCTCGTTGATGGCCGAGGGGCGTTCCAGATGACCGAGCCGCTCGACGCCGCGCAGAGCCGCGCGATCGAAGGGGGCGCCAGCTTCTCGTTGGGCAACCGCATCACCCGCGTGGTCTGGGGCCTCACCTGGCTGGTGCTCGCGCGCTTCACCCCGCCACCGCTGCATCGCTGGCGGCGGCTGGTGCTGCTGGCCTTCGGAGCCATGATCGGACGCGGTACGCGGGTTCATGCCAGCGTCGCGATCTGGCTGCCGCGCAATCTGGAGCTGGGCGAGCAGGTACTGATCGGCCCCGGCGCGCGGCTCTACAACCAGGGCGTGATCAGGATCGGGGCGTGGAGCGTGATCTCACAACGCGCGCATTTGTGCGCAAGCACCCACCAGATCGACGATCCCAACTTCCAACTCGAATGCCGCCCGATTGCGGTGGGCGAACGGTGCTGGGTGGCGGCCGAAGCGTTCGTCGGCCCCGGCGTAACGATGGGCGACGGGGCGGTGCTCGCCGCGCGCGGGGCGCTGTTCGAAGATGCCACGGCCGACGGTATCTATCGCGGCAATCCCGCCACCCTCGTCCGCCAGCGCACCCGTCGCCACGGTCCGGCCTAGCGGACGCGCTCGACTGTCACGTCGGCCACCGCAACCGGACCTGCCCCGGGATCGATCGCCAGATCAAGCCACTGCAGCGGGCAATCCGCCGTAACCTCAACCGGAGCCGCCAGGCGATCGCCTCCAGCGGGGGCCGGGCTGAGGTAATCGCCGCCATTCTGCTGGCAAGTGAGCCGCACCGCCACTCGATTGGAAACTTTCCCGGCGCTGCCCGGCATGCGCCACCCGACCAGATAACGCCCTGGCGCCAGTTCAAGTGCCTGACTGGCGAAGACCTGGCGCAGCGGCAGCGAGGTAGTGACTGCCACGGCTTTGCTACCATGCCCGGCGCCGGGGTCGATCCGCACGTCGAGCCCACCCGCCCCGGCGAACTGCCAACCTGGCGACGAGGTGTTAGATAGTTGCGCCGCTTCGAAACCGCCGTCGGCAAGCAAGCCGCCGCCCTGCTTTTGGCAATATCGTCGGCGAATCGACCGGCCATGCGCAGGATCTCGTATTACCAGCGCGCCTACCATCGTCTGTACATCGGCACATGCCACGACTGGCGGGCGCATCGCGGGCTCGTCGAGAACGCGGGCCCGGTTGGCGAGCTGGCCCGGATCGAGCAGATAGAGCTTGTTCCAGTAGTCGCCGAACCATGCCGGGCGCATGGCGAGGCGGGCGGCGAGCGCTTTGCGCCCCTGCGCAGTCGCTTCCAGCCCGGCGAGGATGGCGGGCTGTTCGCGCAAACTTGTATCCTGCCGCAACAGCGCGTCCGCACGCTGGGCGGCGAGCGGGAAGGCGCCGCTGGCGGCAGACAGCGCCATCCAGTAAAGCTGGGTCGTCTGGTCTCGCCAGCCGAGCTGGCCCGCGACCCGGAATGCCGCCTCGGCCGCTACCCCCTCTCGCAGTTTCAGCCGAACCAGCCCCAGGCCCGAGCTTGTGGCCGCATTCATCGGGTCGGCCAGAATGGCGCGCGTTGACTTGTCGCGGGCGGCGGCCAGGTTCCCACGAGCGATGTCCTGGGCTGCACCACCGCGCCAGGCGGCGGCACGAAACGCTTGCGGTCCCACACCCGACAGCGCCGGATTGACCTCACTCATTCGGTCTAGCCCGCTACCCAGCGCGACATAACCTAGCGCCAGCGCGGGGAAGACGATCAAGGCTGTCCGCAGCAGGCTGCTCATGTTGCGCGCCCCGCTGCGCGATCAGGAAGGACTGGTCTGGCTCGGGTACTCGTAGTTGTGCGAGCCGTAATAGTCCGAGTACTTGTTCGCGGCCTGCGAGGTATCGAACTTGGTCAGCACCCCTCCGACCAGATTGGGCCGCATCGCGCGCAAGCGGCGCAGCGCCGCCTTGAGTCCGCCGCGACGGCTGCGCCCAGCTTCGACCACGAACACCACCCCATCGACCATCGCCGCCATCGTCGGTGCGTCGGCCAGGCCCAGGATCGGCGGGCTGTCGATCACCACCACATCGAACTTCTCGGCCATCTGGTCGATCAGCGCGCGGAACCGGGTGGAGGCGACGAGTTCGGTCGGAGACGGCGGAACCGGTCCCGAAGGCATCAGGCTCAGCCGCGGCTCGCTCGAGGGTTGCACCGCGCTTTCCAGGGGATCGAGCGAGGTCAGCAGCGTGGACAGGCCCCGCTCGTTGGGCACACCGAACACCCGGTGGATGGCGGGGCGGCGCATATCGCCATCGACCAGCAGCACGGTCTTGCCGAGCCGGGCCAGGGTCAGCGACACCGCCTGTGCGGTCGTGGTCTTCCCCTCCCCGGGCTGGGCGCTGGTGATCAGCAGCACCGCGGGAAGCCCGGCGGGGGTCGAATGGAGCAGCGAGGCACGCAACGCGTTGTACCCTTCGCTGAGCTGCGACTTGGGATCGAGCAGGGCATCCTGCGGATCGCCTTCGCTTTGGGGCACGATGCCCAGCAGCGGCAGCCCCAGCTTGGTCTCCATATCTTCGGGCACGCGGATCGCATCGTCGAGCTGGATCGACAGGAACACCATCAAGGCCGCCAGGAACAGGCCCAGGACCAGCGCGAGCATGATATCGCGCGCATGGTTGGGAGACGACGGCCCGAGCGGAGTTTCAGCCTGATCGATAATCGCGACGTTGCTGGTGGCGACGCCGGCCGCTGCGTTGAGTTCCTTGTAGCGCTGGAGCAAGCCGTCATACAGCGCCCGGTTGGTATCAGCCTCGCGCGCCAGAAGGTTGTATTGCACCGAGCGGTCCTGCTCCGACAGGGTATCGCCCTTGAGCGAATTGACCTGCGCCGCCAGCTGCTGCTCGGCGGCAGTGGCCGAGGTCAGATCGGCGCGCACCGAATTGCGCACGTTGGCCGCGGTCGCC
>JANMPV010000438.1:0-2547 GCA_031370045.1 Novosphingobium sp.
AAGGCGAAGGCGAAGAAGGTTTCGCCCGATTGCGCGCTCTCGATCAAATCGTGACGCCCTGCGGCGCACAGCAACCGCGCGGGTAGGACCCCGTTTTCAAGCCATGGATCGGGCGCGATGGCGTTGCCTAGGGCTTCGGCGACAATCGCCAGATCGATCGGCGATCCGCCCATGCCCCCTGCGGCTTCGGGCACCGCAAGCGCCAGCAGACCAAGTTCGGCCATTTCACGCCAGCGCTCGCGCGAATACCCCCCGGGCAAGCTGCGAAGCGCCCGGCGATTGGCGGCGGCGCCAAACCGGCCCACGCTGTCGCGGATCTGCTCTTGCTCGCCGGAAAGGTCGAAATTCATGCAGCGCGCCTGAACCGGATCGGCAGGTTGATGACCCCGCGCAACAGCACGTTGGGGAACACCTTGACCTGATCGTCGTCGGTCACTTCGAAATCGGTCAGCCGCTCGAGCAGCTCGTCGAACGCGACGAACATCTCCTTGCGGCTGAGCATGTTGCCCACGCACATGTGCGCGCCCTTGCCGAACGCCAGATGGCTGCGCGCGTTGGTGCGGGTGACATCGAACTTGTCGGGATTTTCGTACTTGGCAGGATCGCGATTTGCTGCGGCATAGCGCAGCTGCAACATCGAGCCTTTGGCCAGCGCCACTCCGCCCAGCTCGGTGTCGGTGGTCACCACCCGCCACATCCCTGCGGTTGGCGTTTCATAGCGCAGCGATTCCTCGACCAGGTTCTGGATCAACTTGGGATCGCGCCCACCCGCCGCCGCCTTGGCCAGCGCCATCTGATCAGGGTTGCGGATCAACTGGAGCAAACCGCCGGCCAGCGTCGAGGTGGTGGTCTCGTTCCCCGCGACCATGAATTGCTGCATGATCGACATGATCTCGGGATCGGTCAGCGGGGTCTCGCCTTCGACCCGCGCTTCGACCAGATCGGTCAGCAGATCGTCGCCGCCGTTGGCGCGGCGATCATCGATCTTGGCCTTCATGTACCGCTGGTATTCAACGAACTGGTGCGCGCAATCGAGCTGGCGCTCACGATCGATCATCTGGCTGAAACGATCGACCGCTGCATCCGACCAGGCCTTGACCTGCGCCGGATCGTTATCGAGCCCGATCTGCTGGGCGATCATCGCCACCGGCAGCGGCACGGCAAAATCGTGGACGAATTCGCTTGTCCCGCGATCGGCGATGGCTTCGATCAGTTCGATCGACTTGACCCGCATATCCTGCTCGATCGCGTTGACCCGCGGGGCGGAGAACGCCAGGTTCACCAGCTTGCGATTTCGGGTGTGGACCGGCGCATCGGCGGTCAGCAGCGTCGCCGGATTGTCCCACCCGGTGGCGAGAATCGCGTCGATCTCGGGATCGGCAGCGCCCATCATTCCGCCGAAATCGTTCGAGAAATCCTGCACGCGCGCGGTGGCTTCGGAACACAGATCATAGGTATAGACCACATGCGTGTTCATTTCGGGCATGTGTTCGATCTTGGTGCCCGCCTCGTGTGCCAGGCGATAATAGTCGAATGGATCGACCAGCGTCTGAGGCGAAAACAGGCTGACGTGTTCGTTCATGCGCAGGGCATCCGGATTTCCATCGTGTAGGACTGTCTTAGGCCGAGCCAGCCGGGCCTTGCGATGCGTGAATTTGCTAGTCCGTGCGCAATGCGACGAAATCGATTGCGTTGGCCAGCACCCGGCGCACGTGCGGGTTGGCGTAGGTGGCCGGACCGTCGCCGAACTGGAGGTACACCAGCCTCGCCGCCAGCGCCTGCTTGGTCCAGGCGATGCAATCGTTGCCATCTGGATGCGCCCATCCCGTATTGTCGAACATCCGCCCGGCCACGGCGGCAGCGGCTGAATAAAAATTGTCGCGGACGAAATCGTGCCGGGCGCGGATCAGCGGCACGATGTCTTCGGCAAATACGGGCGCGAGATATAGCTCATCGATGACGGCGAAAGTGGCTGGCAAGCCTGCAGTCACCGGATGCTCGGCGACAACTTGCGCGATGTAGGCAACTTCTTGGCGATACCCCGAATCGAGTTGCGGCACCCCGCGAACCTCGCCCGGCTGATACAGGAACCGCCCGCCAAGCAGCTCGGACCATTCGGGCCACAGCGCCCACCCGGCCAGCGCGTGGTGCATCGCCACCGCGCCTTTGCCCGCCGCGAACCGCGCCATGATCGCGCGGCGAAACGCCTCGCTGGGCGGTCGCGCGGTCACTTGGCCGTCGGCGAAAGTATAGCCGGGCATGTCGTAGAACAGCACCGCATCGGCATCGGCAGCGCGGCCTTCGCCGACCAGTCGCTCGGCCTCGGGGTGGATCAGGTGGGTGACGGTCCAGCCAGCCAGGCTTGCCAACAGCTCTGCGAACGGATCAGCCTCATACGGATGCACTCCCGACAGAACGAGCAGATCGCGCGACATCAGGCGAGCTTGAGGATCATCTTGCCCTGGTTCGATCCCGCGAACAGCCGCATGAACGCGGGGTAGGCGTTCTCGATGCCTTCATCGATGTGTTCATCGACCACCAGTTTGC
>JANMPV010000458.1:0-1871 GCA_031370045.1 Novosphingobium sp.
CATCGTGTCCTCCATTGAGCTTCGCAACCCAACGGAATCACAACCGATTGAAATCACCCACCTTCTTTTTCAGTCAGCCTCTAAGAGCCTGATCCGAAACTAAGTTGAGTGGTATCAGCAGGTTAGCTTGACGCTGCGGCCTGTCGCTGATTTAGGGGTTTTGCGAAAAACTTCAATGGATCAACGATGTGGACTGATACCACTCGCGCCCTTCATGCGCGAACCGAAAGTTCCGGGGACACAATACTAAACCCACGCCGCCCTCAGCAACTCCCGCACCAGCGAGGGGCGTCGGGCGATCATCGCCAGCAGCACTTGCGCGGGGCCGGCCGGTTGGCGGCGATCGTGTTCCCGGTTGAGCAAGGTGCCTTTGGCGACGCCGATGCTCTGCGCGAAGGCGCTTTGGGACAGGCCGGTGCTTGCGCGGATCGCGGCGACATCGACGGTCGGCACTTCGATCCGGTGGACCACCGCGCCGGTATCCTTGCCTTGTGCAAAGGCCAGGGCTTCGTTGAGGCCGTCCATCACGCTTTCGAAAGCGCTCATGGGTTCGCTCCATAGGTTGCGGCGGCGGGCCTAAACGATTCGGTTCTGAAAGCGATATATGCCGACGATGAAGATCGTCTCACCCTTGACCTGATAGGCGATTTTGAAGCGATAGCGCCGTGATACGATCCGGTGGAACGGCGTCCCTTCGATCGGCATCCCTAGCCGTGGCGAATCGATCAGAAAGTCGATGCTCCGGTAAATGTCGCCCAGAATTCGCTGAACCGAGTCCGGGGCAACCTGCTCGTACCACGCGATCGTTTGGCGGAGATCGACTTCCGCGCGCCTGCGAAAGACGATGCGCATCAGGCGCGGAAAGGCTTGCCGAAAATCCGGCTGATTTCCTCGGGGTTCGACAGTTCTGGGTCTGCCTCGGCGGCGCGCATCCGCAGATCGGCAAGTTCGTCGGGCGTGAAGTCGTGGTCATTTGCATAGCTGGCCATCAGCGTTGCCAAGGCATCGTCCATGGCTTCGAGACGCTCGGCGGGCAGGGCGCGCGCAAAGGCGATGAAGTTGTCGAGGACGGTCATGGCCTGATCATATATCGCTTTCGGGACCGACGCACTAGTCAACGCATTCCCCCGACAACCCCATAAATTTCTCCGCCCTCGTCCTGAGCTGCAGGCGAACGTAGCTCAACGGGGAGAGGTAAGGTCACTCCGGCAAGAAATCCGGAACCGACAGATACCGCTCGCCCGTATCGTAATTGAACCCCAACACCCGCGCATCATCCGGCAAATCCGGCAATTTCTGCGCAATCGCGGCCAGAGTCGCGCCGCTCGAAATGCCCACCAGCATTCCCTCCACCGTCGCACACCGCCGCGCCCATTCCTTGGCGTCGCCCGGATCGACCTGGATCGCGCCGTCGATCGACTGGGTGTGCAAGTTGCCGGGGATGAACCCCGCGCCGATGCCCTGGATCGGGTGCGGGGCGGGCTGGCCGCCCGAGATCACCGGCGACAGCGTCGGCTCGACCGCCCACGCCTGCATTTTCGGCCAGTGCTTCTTGAGCTCCTCGGCGCACCCGGTCAGGTGGCCGCCGGTGCCGACCCCGGTGATCAGCGCGTCGATCGGGGTCTGCGCGAAGTCGCGGAGGATTTCCTGCGCTGTGGTGCTGACGTGGATCGCGATGTTGGCGGGGTTGTCGAACTGCTGCGGGATCCACGCGCCGGGGGTGGCGTCGCGGATTTCCTCGGCGCGCTGGATCGCGCCCTTCATGCCCTTTTCGCGCGGGGTCAGATCGAAGCTCGCGCCATAGGCGAGCATCAGCCGGCGGCGTTCGAGCGACATCGATTCGGGCATCACCAGCACCAGCTTGTAGCCCT
>JANMPV010000464.1:0-4605 GCA_031370045.1 Novosphingobium sp.
TGGGTGTAGTGACCTCGAATAGCGGGGGTTGGTAAGCGGTCCTTCAAGCAGGGTGGTTAACGCCACCTTTCATTCGGGGTGCCGATCGTGGTGGCGCAGAGTGCTGAAATTGCCGGGCTTTCCGCGAAACTCCCGCCGCTCCAGCGGTTGGCGGTGGCCTATGCCCCGGCTGCGGCGCGCCCGGCGTGGACCGCGCTGGTCCTGCTCGACCACCGCCTGGCGCGCGCCGTGGCGGGGGCAAGCGAGCCGCTGATCGGTCAGCTCAAGCTTGCCTGGTGGCGCGATCGGATGCGCGAGTCGGCGTCGCGCTGGCCCGCGGGAGAGCCGCTGCTGGCGGCCTTGAAGTCCTTCGATGGAGAGCGGGCGGCGCTCGAGGTGCTGGTCGATGGCTGGGAAGGGCTGATCGACGATGCGGGCGGCGGGGAACTATCCCGGCTGGCAGAAGCCCGGGCAGGCGCGGTGGCGGCGCTCGCCCGGATCATTGGTTGCGCGGTCGATCCCCAGACCATCGCAACGCTGTCCCGGCAGTGGACGCTGCCGGGCGAGGGGGCGGCCAAAGCGGTCCGCCTGCCGCGCGCGTTGCGACCGCTGGTGATCCTGGCGAACCTGCCCGATCCGGCGCAGTCCGGCCCGAAGGCGCTGCTGCGCATCGTCCGGCTTGGCATGTTGGGGCGCTAGGCTATGATCGCGACAAGGAGGCATCGGCCATGAACCGGATCGTGCTCGCCGCGCTGGCGGTGCTGCTGCTCGCTGCGGCGGGGGTGTTCTGGTTCACCGGGCGCGACGCCGTCGAAGCCGGTGCGCCGCCACCCGATCTGCTTGGCGAGGAGGCCGGGCCGCCGGGCGATCCCGACGCGCTGCCCTCGGCCAGCGTGGCAGGGATGCGCGGGCCCTTGCCGCCCGAAGCCAGCGAGATGAGCCGCGAACAGCGCCGCTTCAGCCGCTTCGATCGCAACGGTGATCGGATCGTCAGTCGCAACGAGCTGCTCGCCACGCGCACCGCGGGGTTCAAAAAGCTCGATCTCGACGGCAACAACCTGCTGACCTTCGAGGAATGGGCGGTGACCACCGCCAACCGCTTCAAGGGCGCCGACAAGGACGGCAATCTCCAACTCACCCCCGAAGAATTCCGCACCACCGCGCCCAAGCCGGTGGCGAAAGCAGCGTGCAAGTGCTGAACAGTTATTGACATCGATGTCAGTTATGCTAGTCGCGATTCCATGAACGCGATCGCCCACGATTTCGCCCCTGTCACCGATCTGATTTTCGCCGATCTCCGGCGGGTCAAGCTGCGCACCCGTCCGTTCAAGGCACTCGGCCACTTCCGCCGCCTGCTCAAGGACAAGGAAAACACCGCCGAGGTGTTCCACATTTTCGAGTCGCTGCCGCGCCGCGATTTCGTTCCCAGTGCGAAGACGTTCGTCGCCAGCGATACGGGCCGCAAGGTGCTTGCCAGCGAGCGCGCCCTGGCCCCGATCCTCGACGATCACGCTGCGCTGCGGCGCTTGCCCGCGGGCTCGGTCGCGCACGCCTATTGCGATTTCATGGAGCGCGAGGGGCTGAGCGCGCAGGGCCTGATCGACGAGGCCGACAAGTCGTGGGGCGATCGCCCTCGGTACGACGACATGCTCGCGTGGTACGGCAACCGCCATCGCGACACCCACGATCTGCTCCATGTGCTGACCGGCTATGGCCGCGATCCGCTGGGCGAGCAGTGCGTGCTGGCGTTCACCTTCAGCCAGTCGCCCAGCCCGGCGCACCTGTTCATCGCCTGGCTCGGCGGGCTTCATATCAAGCGCGGGCTGCGCAGCAAGGCGCCGATCCTGTCCGCGATCCGCGAGGGCCAAGCGCTGGGCAAAGCCTGCCCGCGCATCGCCGAAATGCCGATTCGTGAGCTGCTGGCGATGCCGCTGGACGAGGCGCGGGCCAAGCTCAGCATCACCCCGGCCACGCACTATTGGGAAGCCCACCGGGTGTGGCGCGAAGAGGGCATCGATCCCTACGATCTGATGAAGCCCAAGGCCGCCAAACAAGCCGCCTGACTTTCAGATCCAGCTGGCAATTTGTTCCAGCAGTTTGCGCCGGGTGGCGTGGACAGGGACCGTGGCGTCGGCGGCGGGATGGCCGACAACGACGAGCATCAGCGGCTTCTCGTTGGCCGGACGCGCGCAAATCCGGTTGAGGAACTTCATCGGCGCGGGCGTGTGGGTCAGCGTCGCCAGCCCGGTCTCGTGCAACGTCGCCAGCAACAGCCCGACCGCGATCCCGACGCTTTCGGTGATATAATAGTTCTGCCGCGTATCCCCCGGTTCGAGCCCGCCGCGGCGCTGGCCGAACACCGCGATGAGCCAAGGCGCGGTTTCGAGGTAAGGCTTGACCTCGTCGGTTCCGAGGGGGGCCAGCGCTTCGAGCCATTCGGCGCTGGCCTTGCCCGCGTAAAACGCGCGCTCCTCGTCTTCGGCGAACAGGCGGACCTCGCGTTTGGCGGCAGGCGATCCGATCACCGCAAAGTGCCACGGCTGATGATTGGCCCCCGATGGCGCAGTCCCCGCGGCGAGCAGCGCCTGCTCGATGACTTCGCGCGGAACCGCGGCCTCACTGAAGAAGCGGCAGGTGCGGCGCGAGCGCAGGCGGTGGTAGGCGGCAGTCGCGCGGGCGATCCGCTCGGCGTCGTCCAGCGCCGGGAGCGCCGGATAGGGAAGCCGGGGGTAGTCGTTCATCGCAGTTCCTTGCGTATCGCCAGCAGCGTACCGGAATAGCCTGAAATCAACTGCCGATTCTGACGCGGACGGTCACGACGCATAGGCAACGCCGAGGCGATCGGCTTGGGCGTGGAGACGACCATCCTTGGTCAGCAGCGTCGCATTGTCAGTCATCTTCACCCCAGCCAAGGATGGGCGTCGATAAAGCCGATACCCGTGCCAAAGAGCTTGAGCCACTCGACCATGGCCATGACCTCGGCGTTGCTCGCGACATGGATCCTTGGAAGTTGCTGGAGTTCGTCGATGAAAGGCTTGCGGTCTCTCAGCGATCCCATTGCAATTTCGCCAATGACCAAGGGATGCAGGGACACACGCCTCAACTTGAGCAATTTGGCAAGCGGTGTCAGCTTTCCCGCGATGTGATCGATCCAGATCGAGGTATCGGCTAAAACAGACGGGCGAGCCATCAGTCCGGATTGCGGAAACCGGGAGGCCGACGGCGCGGCGCTGCCCAGGCGTCAGGATCGGAACCGCCCAATGAGATCAAGCGATCTGCGGCAAGGCGTTGGCGCATTTCAGTTAGCGCTCGGCGGATCAATACGCTGGTTTCCGAAATGCCAAGACTTTCACGAAGGTCTTCGACAACGTCATCGTCCAAGGTCACTGTCGTTCGCATGCCACCATCGTTAGCATCAAATGGTGCGCTTCTCAATGCACATCATCTTTCCATCCACTCGCGGAAGAAGCGCTCGTTTGCCGTTTGAAGGTCGCTCAAGCAGACCGAAGCCACCATCTCATCGGGCTTTCCGCTTTCGACTGCCAGCAAATCAATTGAGAGGCCGCCAGTTCGGCCAATCGGTACGCAATCAATGCCCCGACTAAAGCACATAGCATCGATTTCGTCCGAATTGCTTCTTGTTGCCGTCACCAGATAATAGCCTTGGTTTTCTGCAAACATTTGCTGCGCCTCCGTGTGCATGTCGGCAACTTCCAAGCCAATCGCCGCCCCTATAGAGCCCGCCAGCGCCATCTCGGAAATTGCCACCAAAGGACCTCCATCTGACACGTCGTGCACCGCGTTTACGAAACCACCTTCAACGAGATTGCGTACCAATAAGCCCGTGTCGCGCTCCAACTGAACGTCGACAATTGGGGCGGGACCATCCGCTCGTCCGTGAATTTCACGTAACCAAATTGATTGGCCGATGTGTGGAGCGGGGGTGCGCGCGGCTTCGTCGCCGCCAATAAGAAAAATTAGATCGCCTTCCGCCTTGAACGCAATCCCCACCGTCCGCGTAAAGTCCTCGATCAACCCCACCGCCCCGATCGCCGGCGTCGGCAGAATCGCGCTACCCCCCCCCGTCGCCTTGCTCTCGTTATACAGCGACACGTTGCCGCTCACGATCGGCATGTCGAGCGCGATGCAGGCTTCGCTCATGCCCGCGAGACACCCGACGATCTGCGCCATGATTTCGGGCCGCTGGGGTGAGCCGAAATTGAGGCAGTTGGTCACCGCTAGGGGCTTCGCCCCGACGGCACATAAATTGCGATAGGCCTCGGCTACCGCCTGTTTGCCGCCCTCGACCGGGTCGGCGTAGCAATAGCGCGGGGTGCAGTCGGTGGTCATCGCCAGCGCCTTTTGGGTGCCGTGGATGCGCACCACCGCGGCGTCGCCGCCCGATTTCTGCAAGGTGTCGGCGCCGACCTGGCTGTCGTACTGCTCCCAGATCCACCGGCGACTGGCGAGATCGGGGCAGGCCATCAGCTTGAGCAGATCGGCGGCGATGTCGCTGCTTTCGGGGATGTCGCCGAGCGGCGCGACATTCGCCCACAGCTTGTACTCGTCCTGCGTCAGATAGGGCCGGTCATACAGCGGCGCGTCATCCGCCAGCGGGCCGAGCGG
>JANMPV010000481.1:0-6303 GCA_031370045.1 Novosphingobium sp.
GTAAGAAGTGTTACTCTCACGATGCCCACGGTGCTAGCCCACCGGCAACAGCTTCCACGAGGGTACCATGACCTATTCGCAAGACATCGCGCAGACCGACGCCCTGATCCGCAGCCACAACGGCACCTGGGACGGCATCGGCGCCGAACCCGTCGCCCGGATGCGCGCCCAGAACCGCTTCCGCACCGGGATCGACATCGCCCGCTACACCGCGAAGATCATGCGCGACGACATGGCCGTCTATGACGCGGACCCCGCCGCCTTCACCCAGTCGCTCGGCTGCTGGCACGGGTTCATCGCCCAGCAGAAGATGATTTCGATCAAGAAGCACTTCGGCACCACCAAGGGTCGCTACATCTACCTGTCGGGCTGGATGATCGCCGCGCTGCGCAGCGATTTCGGTCCGCTGCCCGACTAGTCGATGCACGAAAAGACCAGCGTTCCCGCGCTGATCGAGGAAATCTACACCTTCCTGCGCCAGGCCGACGCGCGCGAACTGGGCATGCTGTTCCGCGATCTCGACAAGGCCCGCGAAGGCGGCAATGCGGTCGAGGCGGCGCGCATCCAGCATGCCATCGATAACCACGAGACACATGTTGTGCCGATCATCGCCGATATCGACGCCGGTTTCGGCAACGCCGAGGCGACGTATTTGCTCGCCAAGAAGATGATCGAGGCGGGCGCCTGCGCGCTTCAGATCGAAAACCAGGTCTCTGACGAAAAGCAGTGCGGTCATCAGGACGGCAAAGTTACCGTCCCGCACGAGGACTTTAACGCCAAGATCCGCGCCTGCCGCTATGCCTTCCTCGAACTCGGCATCGACGACGGAATCATCGTCGCGCGCACCGACAGTCTGGGCGCAGGGCTGACCAAGCAGATCGCGTTCTCGAAAGAGCCCGGCGACATCGCCGACCAGTACAACAGCTTCCTGGATTGCGAGGAAATCTCGGACACCTCGCAGGCCAACGGCGACGTGATCATCAACCGCGGCGGCAAGCTGCTGCGCCCGCGGCGGCTGCCCTCCAACCTCTATCAGTTCCGCCCCGGAACCGGTGCCGACCGTTGCGTGCTCGATTGCATCACTTCGCTCCAGAACGGCGCCGACCTGATCTGGATCGAGACCGAAAAGCCGCACATCGAGCAGATCGCAGCGATGGTCGACAAAATCCGCGAGGTCGTGCCCAACGCGAAACTGGCGTACAACAATTCGCCCAGCTTCAACTGGACGCTCTCGTTCCGCCAGCAGGTTTACGATGCCTGGGTCGAGGAAGGGCAGGACGTGTCGGCCTACGATCGCGCCAAGCTGATGAGCGCCGAATATGTCCAGGACGAACTGGCTGCCGAAGCCGACGAGCGCATCCGCACCTTCCAGCGCGATGCGGCGAAGCGAGCGGGGATTTTCCACCACCTGATCACGCTGCCGACCTACCACACCGCCGCGCTGAGCACCGACAATCTGGCGCGCGAATACTTCGGCGACGCGGGGATGTTGGGCTATGTCAAAAACGTCCAGCGCGAGGAAATCCGCCAGGGGATCGCCTGCGTCAAACACCAGAACATGTCGGGCAGCGACATCGGCGACGATCACAAGGAATACTTCGCAGGCGAAGCCGCGCTGAAGGCCGGCGGCAGCCACAATACGATGAACCAGTTCGCAGCCTGAGAAGGCTGCGGGGAGAGAGCGGAAAACCGCCTGAAAGCATGTCCTGAGTCCGTTCGAGGGACGGGGACGAACGAGCTCCTGGGGAGGAGTAACGCGGCCGTCGGGGGACCCCCTTGCCCGGCGGCCGTAAACTTTGCCGCAACCATGCCCGGACGCAGACGGTTAATGCGATCGTGGCATTGGCGGCACCAATGGCCAATCTCGCTGCCACCCCGCTGGTTAACGCCAAGCTCTATCGCCATTTTGCGGCGGTGACGTTTGCGATCACGCTATGCGTTGCGCTGTTCGCCAATGGCGAGGCTCGCCAGGTCGCCGGCGACGCGGTCAATCAGGAGAACCAGGCGGCACGGCTGCGCGCGGCCGACGCCAAAAAGTTCGGTCCCAAGCAGATCGGCGACATCCGCATGAAGCATGGTGGCCATAGCTCGTTCGGCGAAGACTACGATCCGAGTTATGGCGCAGCATCCGATTCCGAGGGATCGCGTCCGAACACTTCGGGTTTCGGAACCACGCGTGAGCCCAGCTTTGCGCCGATGGGCGCGGGTCCCACCAAGACGTCGGACGTCCTGTCACCCGGAGAATTGGCCAAACTCTCTCCCCAAGAGCAGAGCGCCTACCTTGAGCAACTCCGCAGCCGAGGCGCGGCGCCCCGGCAAAAGGAGGAAGTCCACGATCTGGCCTCGATCGAAGCCAGGTCGCGCGCCCGCTCGGGCCGCGCTGCCAGCGACTGAAGCTCAGTTTGGCTCACGCCACCATCGCGTCCAGCCTGTCCCGAATGATCGCTTCGGCATCGCGCACGATCCGCTCGATCAGCACTTCGCAGGTCGGGATGTCGTGGATCAGGCCCTGGATCATGCCCGCGCTCCAGATGCCGTGATCGGTGTCGCCGGTCGCCAGACCCTCGCGCCCGCGCACGCCCTTGACCAGGTCGGCGACCTCGCCGAACGGCTTGCCTTCGGCCTCGGCGGCGACCACCGCCTGCGACACCGCGTTCTTCGCCACCCGCGCGGTGTTGCGATAAGTGCGGAAGATCAGGTCGGTCGCGCGCTCGTCGTTGGCGACCATTTCGTCCTTGAACGCCTGGTGGATCGGCGCCTCGACCGTCGCGCAAAAGCGCGTGCCCATGTTGATCCCGTCGGCGCCCAGCGCCAGCGCCGCGGCCAGCCCGCGGCCATCGCCGAAGCCTCCGCTGGCCAGGATCGGGATTTTTACTTTGTCCGCCGCAGCGGGCAACAGGATCAGCCCGGGAATATCGTCCTCGCCCGGGTGCCCGGCGCATTCGAAGCCATCGATCGAGATCACGTCGACCCCAGCCCGCTCGGCCGACAGCGCGTGGCGCACCGCAGTGCACTTGTGGAGGATCGTCACCCCGTGCGGCTTTATCATCTCCCAGATCTCACGCACCGCGGGTGTCCCGGCGGTCTCGAAGATCGTGATCCCGCCATCGAGCGCGGCCTGGGCATAGGCCTTGTAATCGGGGGCGTTGATCGTCGGGAACACGGTGATGTTCACCCCGAACGGCTTATCGGTCATCGTCCGGCAGCGCGCAATCTCGGCAGCGAGCGCCTCGGGCGTGGGTTGGGTCAGCGCGGTCAGAATGCCCAGACCCCCGGCGTTGGAAACCGCCGAAGCCAGCTCGGCAGTGCCGACCCACTGCATCCCGCCCTGAACGATCGGGTGTTCGATCCCCAGCATTTGCGTAATCCGCGTCTTGAATGCCATCCCGGAATATCCCCTCGCGAATCGTTTAACCGGGCGATTAACAAGTCTGCGCAGAAACGCCAGCGCCCGATTGCAAGTTGACCGAAGCGGGGCGGCTATGCCAAAGAGCGCGGCTTCGCGGGCGTAGCTCAATGGCAGAGCAGAAGCTTCCCAAGCTTACGACGAGGGTTCGATTCCCTTCGCCCGCTCCATCGCCCCCTCGCCGAGCAGCTCTGTGTTCCGCCGGGCGCCAATCCGTTAGAACGCGCCATGTCGATCGCCGCCCAGTCCGCTAAGGCATCCTTTGAGGGCGTCCCGCCGATCCTCGGCGAAGCCCTTGCCGCCCGTGGCTATGCCGAGCCCACGCCCGTCCAGGCTGCGGTGCTTCAGGACGATGCGCGCGGGCGCGATCTGGTGGTTTCGGCGCAGACGGGGTCGGGCAAGACCGTCGCGTTCGGCATGGCGATGGCGACCGAACTGTTGCGCGACGACGGCACGATCGAGCCATCGCGAACCCCGCTTGCGCTGGTGATTGCGCCAACCCGCGAGCTGGCGATGCAGGTTGGGCGCGAACTGGCATGGCTCTACGCCCAGACCGGCGCGCGGGTCGCGATCTGTGTCGGCGGGATGGATCCGCAGAAGGAACGCCGCACCTTGCAGGGCGGCGTGCATATCGTGATCGGCACCCCCGGACGGCTGCGCGACCATCTTGAGCGCGGCGCGCTCGACCTCTCCGCCTTGCGCACGATCGTGCTCGACGAGGCCGACGAGATGCTCGACATGGGGTTTCGCGAAGACCTCGAGGAAATCCTCGACGCGACCCCCGAGACGCGGCGGACGATGCTGTTTTCGGCAACGATACCGCCGCCGATCGCCAACCTGGCGCGGCGTTATCAGCGCGATGCGTTGCGTATCTCGACCGTCGGCGACGATCGCGGGCACGGCGACATCGCCTATCAGGCAGTGACCGTCGCGCCCGCCGAAATCGAACAAGCGGTGGTCAACCTGCTGCGCTTTCACGAAGCCGAAACCGCGATGCTGTTTTGCGCGACGCGTGAGAACGTGCGTCGGCTCCACGCCACGCTGTACGAGCGGGGCTTCCACGTCGTTGCGCTGTCGGGCGAGCATTCGCAGCAGGAGCGCAACTCGGCCTTGCAAGCCTTGCGCGACCGGCGGGCGCGGGTGTGCGTCGCGACCGACGTCGCTGCGCGCGGGATCGACCTGCCCACGCTGAGCCTGGTCGTCCATGTTGAGCTGCCGCGCGATGCGGAAGTGTTGCAGCACCGCTCGGGCAGGACCGGGCGGGCGGGCAAAAAAGGCACCGCGATCCTGATCGTGCCGTATCCGCGGCGCAAGCGCGTCGAAGGCATGCTGCGGGGGGCGAAAATCAACGCCGAATGGATTTCCGCGCCCGCGCCCGAAGCAATCCACGCGCAGGATCGTCAGCGGTTGCTCGAAGCGTTGCTTGCCCCGGCCGAGTACGACGACGAGGACCGCGTGATCGCCGCGCAACTGCTGGCCGAACGCAGCCCCGAGGACATCGCCGCCGCGCTCGTTCGCGCGCATCGTGCCGCAATGCCCCAGCCCGAGGAGCTGACCGAAAACACCCCCGCGGCGCGCACCGCGGCGCAGGCGGAACGTCATCGTCCCGGTTTCGACGATACCGTGTGGTTCCGGATGGACCTGGGTCGCCGCCAGAACGCCGATCCGCGCTGGATTCTGCCGCTGTTGTGCCGCCGCGGCCACATCACCCGCAACGAGATCGGCGCAATTCGCATCGGCATCCACGAGACCCATTTCCAGGTGCCGCGGGCCATCGCGGCGCGGTTTGCCGATGCCGTGGCGCGAACTGCATCGGGTTCAGCCGAAGACGGCAGCGAGGTGCGGATCGAAGTCGCGCCCGAAGAGGGCCGCGGCGCCGGCGACAACCGCCCCGCCCCGCGTCACGAGCCGCGCTCTGGCCCGCCCCAGCGTCAGGACGACAGGCCCCAGCAAGCCGCCAAGCGCGCAACGCTGGCTCCGTCGCACAAGAAACAAGTCTCGCGGCCAACGCCGCAAAAACCGCACCCGCACAAACCTGGCAAGGGAGGGCCGCGAACCGGCGGACCGAAGAACTTCCGCAGGCCGGGGTAATCGCCTCAGGCGAAGTGCAACCTTCTGTATTTGCCGCGGAAATACAACAGCGGATCGCGGCGCGGCTCGAACTGGGCGCGGACGACCTGACCGATCAGGATGAAATGATCCCCGGCCTCTTGGACCGAGTGGCGCGTGCATTCGAAGCTGCCCAGCGAACCATCGAGCAGCGGCACCCCCGTCTCGCCCGGCGACCATGCGGTTGCCGAAAAGCGATCGACGTCCTTGCCGGCGAAGCGGTTGGAGGCCGGTTGCTGGCCGATCTGGAGAACGTTGACCCCGAAGTGCGTGGCCTCGCGCAGGATCGGCGCCGAGGTCGCGGTGTTGGCGATGCAAACCAGCAGCAACGGCGGATCGAGCGAGACCGAAGTGAAGCTGTTGGCCGTCAGCCCGATCGGTCGCCCCTCGGCGTCGGTGGTGGTGACGATAGTGATCCCGGTGGCAAAGCAGCCCAGCCCGTCGCGCAGCGTGCGCGCATCCGAACCGGCGCGAAATTCGGTTGCGGCACGCGGTTGCTTGCGTTCCAGAAAATCCAGCAGGAGGCCAAGAAAGGCCTCACTGCGGTCGGTCACGACGAGCAGATCGGCATCGGCCACTTCGGCGCTTTCGCCGTTGGGCAAGGCCTCGTCGAACGCCTGCGCTTGCGGCGCGCGTTGCATCCATGACAGCCCGCCGCGCACCACCAAGGTTGGCAACTTGAGCTCGGGGGCAGCAGCAAACAGACGCTCGGGCACTTGCTCGATCGGAAACGCGCCCAGCGTACGCTCGTCCCAGTTGACCGCACCGCGCGAGGCGCGCAGCCGCTC
>JANMPV010000483.1:0-2536 GCA_031370045.1 Novosphingobium sp.
CGGCACCGGGTTATCGCGCGCGGCATAGAGGCCGGGATTGACCGCGTTGAACACCCCGCCGACCAGTATCGGCCGCCAGACGATCTCGGCGCCATGGCGCTTGGCCATCGGCACCAGGTTGTGCACCGCCAGCCAGGTCCAAGGGCTGGTGAGGTCGAAGAACAGTTCGATCATCGGGGCATCAAAGTGGCGCAGCGTTGCTAAGTCAACGCTATCTCCCCTCCCGCTTGCGGGAGGGGAAGGAGCCTCACCAGATATGCACGCGGTCCTTGGGCGCCAGGTACAGCTTGTCGCCGGGCTTGACCGCGAACGTCTTGTACCACGGGTCGAAGTTGCGCAGCACTTCGTTGATCCGCGCCTTGTCGGGCGAGTGCGGATCGGTCTGCATGATCTGGCGCTGGAACGCCTCGCGGAACAGTGTGCGCTGGTGCTGGGCAAACGAGATGAAGAACCGCTGGTCGCCGGTCAGCCCGTCGATCACCGGGGCCTTCTTGCCCTTCAGCGCGATGTGATACGCCTTGTAGGCCATCGAAATCCCGCCAAGATCGCCGATGTTCTCGCCCAGCGTCAGCCGGCCATTGATGCAGGTCTTGCCGTCGTCGAGCGGGCAGAACGCATCGTATTGCTTGATCAGCCGTTCGGTCAGCGCGTCGAAAGTCTTGCGGTCTTGCGCGGTCCACCAGTTGGCGAGCTGCCCGGTAGGGCCGAAGCGCGAACCCTGGTCGTCGAACCCGTGGCCGATCTCGTGGCCGATGGTCGCACCGATCGCGCCGTAGTTGATTGCCGGATCGGCGGTCGGGCTGAAGTTCGGCGCCTGGAGGTACGCCGCAGGGAACACGATTTCGTTGGCCGAGGGATTATAGTACGCGTTGACCGTCTGCGGGCTCAAGAACCATTCGCTGCGATCGACCGGGCCATGGAGCCGGGCGAGGTCGTACTTCCACGCCCAGTCTCCAGTCGCGACGCGGTTGGCGAGCGGCTGGCCGGGCCGGATGGTCAGTCCCTCATAGGTCTTAAAGGTGTCGGGATAGCCGATCTTCACCGAGATCGCGTCGAGTTTGGCGCGTGCGGTGGCGCGGGTCGCCGGGGTCATCCACGGCAGCGCCGCGAGGTTCGCCGCCTGCGCCGCGCGCAAGTTCGAAACCAGCTCGATCATCGCCGCCTTGCTCGAGGCGGGGAAGTGGCGATCGACGTAGATCTTGCCGATGCCCTCGCCGAGCTGGCCCTGAACCGCGGCGACCGCGCGTTCCCAGCGCTGGCGCTGGACTTGGCGGCCCTGAAGATACTGGCCATAGAACCCGAAATTGGCGGCATCGACGTCGCTGGGCAGAAGATCGGCATTGGCCGCGATGAAGCGCGTCGCCATCCACGCCTTGAGCGTGGGCAGCGGGGTCGCGCGGACCAGCTTGAGCATCGCCGGGAAGCCGCCGCCCAGCTTGGCACGCTGCTCGGCGGTCAGCCCGGCCGCAGTCGCCTGGGCGTCGGTTGGCAGGATATTAGCGACGTTGAACTTGTCAGTGGGCACCAGCCCGTTCTGCGCCATGAACCGCGCGATCGGGAAGTCCCCGGCCATGGCGATCAGCTCCGCGCCGGTCATCGGATGGTCGGTCAGCAGCGGATTGCGGCGCAGCGCCCTGTCCCACGAAATCTCGGCGATCTGGCGCTCGAAGCCATAGACCGCCTCGGCGCTGGCTTTGGGCTGGGCATCTCCCGCCTTGCCGAGGAAGAATGCGACGAGGTCTTTGTACTTGGCGCGCATCTCGAGGTTGCGGGGGTTGTCGATCAGGTAGTTGTCCCGATCGGGCAGGCCGATGCCGCCCATCCTGACGCCGACCTCGTACTTGTCGGGATCGGCTTTGCTTGCGCCGATGCCGAAGCCGAGCGGGGCAGGATAGCCGGGCTTGCCCATCAGTTCGATCAGCGCGTCAATGTTTGGTGCCGCAGCGATAGCGTCGAGGTAAGGCTTGGCAGGGGTCAGGCCCGCGGCATCGATCGCAGCAGTATCGAGATAGGCGGCATAGCTATCGCCGATCCGCCGCTCTAGCGTGCCCGGCGCGGGATTGGAGGTGGCGAGGTCTTCGACAATCTTGCGCACATCATGGTCCGAGCCCAGGCGCAAGTCGGTCACCACCCCGTAGTAGGGGAACTGCGGCGGGATCGAGGCGGTCTTGGCCCACTTGCCGTTGACGTAGGCGTCGAAATCGTTGCCCGGGCGCACCGCGCGATCTAGCTCGGCGGAGTTGAAGCCGATCTTTGAATAGACCATCGGCACCGGCTCGACATACGCCGCTGCTGCAGCGGCGGGGGTGGCGGTTTGGGCCGAGGCTGAAGTGTAGGCAAATAGCGAAGCCGTCGCGGCAAGCGCAAAACCAAGACGAATCATGCAGGTCAGTCCCCGAAAAAGCAGTTGGAATTGAAACTATTGCCAAGCCGCATGGGGCTGAAGCGGGGCTGAACGCAAGGCTATTGGCAGAACGGGGAGTGCGGTTGGTCGAATGATCCTCCCCGTGCCGGGGAGGTGCCCCCTCGAGGGGGC
>JANMPV010000493.1:0-3267 GCA_031370045.1 Novosphingobium sp.
CGTCGGCGCGTTCGGCGCGCAGGCGGCGGTGGCTATCGACAACGCGCGGCTGTTCAGCGAGTCGATCTCGGCGAGGAGCTTCGACGAATCGATCCTCCGCTCGATGTCGGGCGGGGTCATCGCGCTCGATCTGGAATGGAAGATCACCAAGCTCAACGCCGCTGCGGCGCAAATCCTCGGTGCCTCGGCAACCCTCCTGTCGGGGCTGGACGCGCGGGCGGTGCTGCCCCGGTTCAACCTGAAGCTGGTCGATGAAATCGCCGCAGTTGCCGACACGGGTGAGGCCAAGCTGCTGCTCGACATCGAACTGGCCACCGGCGGCGACCGGCCCTCGTCGGTCAACCTTTCGATCACTCCGCTCGAAGGCGATAGTGGGCGGGTCGGTGTGCTGCTGGTGATCGAGGACATTTCCGAAGGCAAGCGCCTGCAAGGCGCGATGCGCCGGTTCATGACCCAGGAGGTGGTCGACCAGGTGTTGAGCCGCGACGACGATTCGCTGTTCGGCACCGCCTGCCAGGCCAGCGTGCTGTTCGCCGACATCCGCGGCTTCACGTCGATGGCCGAGGAATTGTCGGCGCGCGAGACGGTCGAGACGCTCAACGAGCTGTTCACCGAGCTTTACGAGGCGGTGTCGGGCCACGGTGGGGTGCTCGACAAGTATATCGGCGATGCGGTGATGGCGGTGTTTGGCGCGCCGCTGACGAGCGCGCGCGATCCCGACAATGCTTTCGCCTGCGGGCTGGAGATGCTGCGGATGCTCGATACGATCAACGTGGGGCGCGCGACACGCGGAGCCGCGCCGCTCCGTCTGGGCGTTGGGATTGCCACCGGAGAGGTCGTTGCGGGCACGATCGGCAGCCCCAAGCGGATGGACTACACCGTGATCGGCGACAGTGTAAACCTCGCCGCGCGGCTCCAGGACCTGACCAAGGCCTATGGCGTGGAAATGCTGGTCGACGGGGCGACGGCGCGGGCAGTCGGCTCCACCCAGGCGATGCGCGAGATCGACCTCATCGCGGTGCGCGGGCGCAAGCGGCCCGAGTCGGTGTTCGAAGTGCTGGCGCGCGACGATGCCGATGCGGCGGGCTACGCCGCCTATGCGCTGGGCCGTGCCGCGCTGGCCGAACGGCGCTGGGACGATGCGTTGGCCGCGTTTGCAAACGCGGTCGAGTGCAACCCCGGCGACCGCCCCGCGCAGCTCATGCTCGCCCGCGCCCGCGCCCTCGCCAGTGCTCCTCCTGCCGATGACTGGGACGGCGTATGGCGCGACGGGCTGGCCGCTGCCGCGGGGTAATTTTGCTACGCATAGCGCGGCTGGCGCACCAGCCGCCTAACCGCACCCTTGCCTTCCGCGCTGCACGCTTGTAATGGCGCCCCTGTCTTCCGACATCGGAGAACTCCAGCCTGTTCGCGACACCCGGTCGCGGCGGCTCGGAGCCTATGGCGCGAGACGCGCAAACTGCGAGGAAACGTCAGGCGATGGCCAAGACCAGCCCCGGTGAATTCATGCGCCAGGTTCAGGCCGAGGCGCGCAAGGTCGTCTGGCCGAGCCGTCAGGAAACCGTCACCACCGCGATCATGGTCGGGGTGATGATGGTGCTGCTCGCGGTGTTCTTCCTCGGCGTCGATTCGCTGTTCGGCTGGATTGTCCGCCAGCTCCTCACTCTCGCCTGATTTCGCTCATTCTCGTCTCGAAGGTTCTCATGCACCGCTGGTATATCATCCACGCCTATTCGGGCTTCGAGAACAAGGTTCGCGACGCCATCCTGTCCGAAGCCCAGCGGATGGGGCTGGAACAGCTCGTCGAACAGGTCGAAGTGCCGACCGAGACCATCACCGAGGTCAAGCGTGGTAAGAAGGTCCAGGTCGAGCGCAAGTTCATGCCCGGCTATGTACTGGCCAAGCTGATGCTCAGCGACGATGTCTACCACCTCGTCAAGAACACCCCCAAGGTCACCGGCTTCCTTGGCCCCAACGGCAAGCCGCAGCCAATCAGCGAACGCGAGGCCGCACGCTATTTCGGCGCGCGCGAACAGGCCGCCGCCGAACCGCGCAAGCAGGTCCACGTCGATTACGAGATCGGCGATTCGGTCAAGGTCAACGCGGGCCCGTTCGCCAGCTTCACCGGTACGGTCGAGGAGCTCGATTTCGAAAAGAACCGGGTCAAAGTCAGCGTCTCGATCTTCGGCCGCGCCACCCCGGTCGAGCTGGCCTTCGAAGAGGTCGAACTGGCGAAGTAGCTTGAAGACTTTTTCAGGCCGAAGATTTCGTGCTACGAAGCCGGTATGAGCGTCTTGGAAAAATTCGTCGCCTTTGCCGAGGCGTTGCCCGCTGACCGGCGACGCGAGGTTGACGAGATCCTTGCCGAAATGATGAACTCCGATTCGCTGGACGACGAGTTTACGTCCGAGGAAATCGCTGAACTCGATCGCCGTGTTGCCGACGAGCCGGATGATTGGATCGACGAAGGGACTTTTCGTGCACGCCTGCGCGGATGAAGCCGCTCAGGTTTAGTCCGCGCGCGGACGCGGACTTCGATCGGATCGTTGCATACTATGTGCAAGTCGCCCCGGAAGCTCTGCCAAATATCAAGGCGGACATCGAACGTGGGCTGGATCTGATCAAGGATCATCCGGAGAGAACGGCGCTGGTGCCGGAAAAGTCCTACCGGCGTCTTGTCACAGCGCGATATCGATTCAAAATTGCGTATCGGGTGCGGCTCTTGCACATCGACATACTCGGCATTTACCGCCACCAGAACCGCACCGCTTGAAATCCGTGCCGAGCTCGGCTAACGGCACCGCTCCCCGGTCAATCGCTCGTCGGTCAGTCTGGGGAATCCACGCGGGAGGACAGCTTTGGCCGTCCGCTTGACCGCTCACTCTGAGGCCCACCGCTGAAACACGCGGGGCCAACAGGAAGAAAGGAGGCCATCTCGTGGCCAAGAAGATCGAAGGCTATATCAAGCTGCAGGTGCCTGCGGGCGCTGCCAATCCGTCACCGCCGATCGGGCCTGCGCTGGGTCAGCGCGGGGTCAACATCATGGAGTTCTGCAAGCAGTTCAACGCTGCCACGCAGGAAATCGAAAAGACCACCCCGCTCCCCACGATCATCACGGTTTATTCCGACCGTTCGTTCACGTTCGTCACCAAGACGCCCCCTGCGACGTTCCTGATCAAGAAGGCCGCGGGCCTCAAGTCGGGATCGAAAGAGCCGGGCAAGATCAGCGCGGGCCAGATCAAGCGTTCGCAGCTGTCCGAAATCGCT
>JANMPV010000502.1:0-8561 GCA_031370045.1 Novosphingobium sp.
GGTGTTGACCAGCCAGCAGGTCACGTTCCCCTTGGCGATCCGCTCCTTGAGCAGGTTGCCATAGACCGAAGGATGGCGCGGCATGAACGGCGCGCCGAAGCAGGTGCTGAAGGTGGCCTCGGGCTCGGTCACGCCGATTTCGGTCCCGGCAACGCGCGCGGTATAGCCCGAGAGGAAGTGGTACATCGCCTGATCGGGGGTCAGCCGCGCAATCGGCGGCAGCACGCCATAGGCGTCGGCGGTGAGGAAAATGATGTTCTTGGGCACCGGGCCGAGGTTTTGCGCCGAGGTGTTGGGGATGAACTCCAGCGGGTAAGAGCCGCGGCTGTTCTCGGCGAGGCTGGCGTCGTCGAAATCGAGCTCGCGGGTTTCAGGGTCCATCACCACGTTTTCCAGCACGGTGCCGAACCGCTTGGTGGTGGAATAAATTTCGGGCTCGGCCTCGGGCGAGAGGCGGATCATCTTGGCGTAGCAACCGCCCTCGAAATTGAACACCGCGGTATCCGACCAGCCATGCTCGTCGTCGCCGATCAGGGTGCGGCTGGCGTCGGCCGAGAGCGTTGTCTTGCCCGTCCCCGAAAGCCCGAAAAAGACCGCGGTATCACTTTCGGGCCCGATGTTGGCCGAACAGTGCATCGGCATCACGCCTTTGGCAGGAAGCAGGTAGTTGAGGATGCCGAACACGCTCTTTTTCATCTCGCCGGCGTATTTGGTGCCGCCGATCAGGATCAGTTTCTCGGTGAAGTTGACCGCGATCACAGTCTCGGACCGGCAGCCGTGGCGCGCGGGATCGGCGCGGAAGCTGGGCAGATCGATGATCGTGTATTCAGGAGTAAAGTTGGCCAGCTCGGCGCTGGTCGGGCGGACCAGCAGCGTGCGGATGAACAGGTTGTGCCACGCGAGTTCGTTGATAACGCGCACGTTGACGCGGTGCTCCGGCTGCGAGCCGCCGAACAGGTCGGCGACGTAGAGCGTGTTCTTTTCGCCCAGCACCGCAAAGAAATCGGCCTTCAGCGCGGCAAACTGCGCCGGCGTCATCGCGACGTTGGTCTTGCCCCAGTGCACCGTGTTTTCGGTCTCGGCATCGCGGACGAAGAACTTGTCCTTGGCCGAGCGCCCGGTGTGCTGGCCGGTTTCGACCACCAGCGGACCGTCCTTGGCCAGCGAACCCTCGCCATTGCGGATGGCATGTTCGACCAGCGCGCTGGTGCCCAGGTTGGCGTGGATGGTAGCGCCGGTAGCGATACCCTGGGCGGACAGCGGAACGTGCAGATCGGAACCGGACAAGCGGGGCTCTCCCTTGGAGCGAAGCGGGCGACGAGCGGGGAGCCGTCGCCGATGCTGGCGTAACGATGGTTGATTCCCTATCGGGCATAATCGCCTCGCCACGCTCCGTCAAATGACGCAATCCGGCGAAAAGACTGTTGCGAAGCATCATGCGAAGCTTGATGCGACGGGCAGGTGTTCAGCGGCGGCGAGCGGGGCTATGGCGTGTGCCGATGCGCCACACGATCGCCCTCGTCGATGATGACCGCAACATCCTCACTTCGGTGTCGATCGCGCTGCAGGCCGAAGGCTATGCGACGCGGCTCTATTCCGACGGAGAAAGCGCGCTCAAGGCGTTGAGCGAGAACCCGCCCGATCTGGCGGTGTGCGACATCAAGATGCCGCGGATGGACGGGCTGGAGTTGCTCCGCCGTCTGCGCGAGACCCCCGGCGGCGGCGCGACGCTGCCGGTGATCTTTCTGACCAGCAAAGACGACGAGGCGGATGAGGCGCTAGGGCTTGCCAGCGGCGCCGACGATTACATTGCCAAGCCCTTCAGCCAGCGCCTGCTGATCGCGCGCATAGCGGCGATCCTGCGCCGCACAGACCTGACTAAGCGCATCGCGGCGGGCGAAAGTGCGGGCGAGGCCCTACCCGAGCCGATCGTCCGCGGACGCCTGGCGATGGATCCGGCGCGCCATGAGGTTACCTGGGCAGGGCAAGCGGTCTCGCTGACGGTCACCGAATTCCTGATCCTCGAGGCGCTCGCCCAGCGGCCTGGCGTGGTCAAATCCCGCAACCAGTTGATGGACGCAGCCTATCACGAAGACGTGTTCGTCGACGATCGCACCGTCGACAGCCACATCAAGCGCCTGCGCCGCAAGTTCCGCCTGGTCGATCCGGGCTTCGATGGTATCGATACGCTGTATGGCGCGGGCTATAGCTTTGCCGACGAGTGAGCCGTCTGCGCCCGAGCCTGCCACCGGCAGACTGTTCTGGAGTCGGCGGTTCTCGCTGACCACGCGCATTCTGGCGCTCAACATCATTGCGCTGGCGCTGATGGCGGGCAGTCTGTTCTACCTCGATTCGCTGCGCAAGCAGTTGATCGCCGAGCGCTTCAGGCTGGCCCGCAGCGAGGTGGAGATCACCGCCGATGCGCTGTCCGAGGCGCGCGAGGCGCAGCGCCGCCCGCTGCTCGCGCGGATCGCTAGCGAGCAAAGCCTGCGGCTGCGACTGTACGATGCGCGGGGGCGCCTGATCGCTGATAGCTTTACGATCTCCGAACCGGCCTTTGCATTCGTCGATCCGGCGAGCGAGCCGTGGTATCATCAGGCGGCACGTGCGCTCGACCGGGCAGTCGATTGGCTGGTCACCGCGCCACAAGTGGAGAGCTATCGCGAACCGGCCACGCCGGGTGCGGCGGCGTGGCCCGAGATCGCTGCAGCGCAGATCACGGCAAAGAGCGAAGTTCGGCTGCGTTATGCTCCCGATCGCACCCCGGTGATCAACGCGGCGACCCCGGTCGGCGTGCGCGGCGAGATGCTGCTCTCCACCCGCAACGCGCGCGACGTCACCCAGGCGATCCGCGATGCGCGCCAGACGCTGGCGATCGTGGTGGCGGTGGCGCTGCTGCTCTCGGTCCAGCTCTCGCTGTTCCTGGCGCGGACCATCGTCCAGCCGCTGCGCTCTTTGGTCCGCGCCGCGGTGCGCGCGCGGCTGGGGCGCGACCGCGAGGTGGTGGTCCCCCGCCTGCCCGAGCGCGGCGACGAGATCGGACTGCTCGCGCGCGCCTTTTCGGACACCGTCAGCGCGCTGCGCCAGCGGATCGATGCCGGCGAAAGCTTCGCCGCCGATGTCAGCCACGAGCTCAAGAACCCGCTCGCGTCGCTGCGCAGCGCGCTCGAATCGCTGGCCAAGGTCGATGATCCTGGGTTGCGCAACGAACTTCAGGCGATCGCCGCGCACGATGTCCAGCGGATCGACCGCCTGATCACCGAAATTGCCGACGCCAGCCGGATCGATGCCGAACTCAGCCGAACCCGGTTCGAGCCGGTCGACCTCGCCGCGCTCGCCGAACGCCTGGTCCACGAGCGCGACAGTCGTCTCGCCGGGGGCGGGCCGCGGGTGGTAGTGTCTCGCAGTCCTGAACCAGCAATGATCCGCGGCAATGCGGCCCGACTTGAGCGGGTGATCGACAACCTGGTGGACAATGCGCTGTCGTTTTCACCAAAGGGCGGCACTGTCACCGTGGATGCCGGGCTGTCCGGCGGCAAAGTCTCGCTGACCGTCACCGACGACGGTCCCGGCGTGGCCCCGGACCAGCGCGAGACGGTGTTCGAACGTTTCCATTCGGTACGCCCACCGAGCGAAGCCTTCGGCGCGCACAGCGGGCTGGGGCTGGCGATCACGCGAACCATCGTCGAGGCGCACGACGGAACCTTGCATATTGCCGACCGCCCCGATGGCCTCCCCGGCGCGCATCTCGTCGCCGAATTTCCTGCGCTGTGAGCGGACGCCTCCATCAAGCGACGTGTGTCGCCATCGGTGGTCGGGGCATGCTGATCGAAGGTCCGCCCGGATCGGGCAAATCGAGCCTGGCGCTGGCGTTGATCGATCGCGGTGCGATGCTGGTCGGCGACGACGGTGTCCTGATCGAGCGCGACGGGCATGTCGTACGCGCGTCGCCTGCCCCCAAAACTGCCGGTTTGCTCGAAGTGCGCAACGTCGGGCTGCTCGCATTCCCGACGCTGGCCGACGTGCCGATCGCGCTCATCCTGACCCTCGATCCCGCCGCACCGCGCTTCCGCGAAGCGCCTGAATGGCTGGATCGTGCGGGATGCCGCCTGCCGGAGATCGCCCTGTGGCCCGAATCACCGGCTCTCACCCTGCGCGCTGAAGCGGCCTTACGAACTTACGGGCTGACCTGACCGAAGCCAAGCGGCGCAATCCGGGACACCGCACCCGAGCGCCCTTCCCTTGACCAAGACGATGGCGCAAAGGCGACCCCCATGGCGAGCAAGTCACCCAACGCCCCGCAACGCATCCTGCTGGTCACCGGCCTGCTCGGCGCGGGCAAGACCACCGCGCTCAAGGTGCTTGAGGACCTCGGCTGGGAAACCATCGACAACTTCCCGATGCGCTTGCTCGGGCGCCTGCTCGCCACGCGCCCGAGCGGAGAGGATCTCAAGGCCCCGCTGGTGATCGGGTTCGATAGCCGTACCCGCGGGTTCGATCCGCGCGCGATCATCGAACAGGTCAAGCGCCTCTCCGCTCGCGGCGAGACTGAGGTGACCACGCTGTTCCTCGATTGCTCGGGGACCGAGCTCGAGCGGCGTTACAACGAAACCCGCCGCCGCCACACGATGGCCCAGGATCGCCCGGTGATTCAGGGTGTCGCAGCCGAGCGCGAACTGCTTGAGCCGCTCCGCCGCTGGGCCGATGTGGTCATCTCGACCACCGACTTTTCCGCCAACCAGCTCCAGCAGGCGATTCGCGATCGCTTCGCCCCGATCGCCGATCGCGGCACGACAATCACCATTAGCAGCTTCGGCTTCGCCCGCGGCACCCCTCCGCTTGCCGATTTCGTGTTCGACGTGCGGTTTCTCGACAACCCGCACTGGATCGACGCACTGCGTCCGCTGACCGGGCAGGACGAGGCGGTCGCGGCGCATATCCGCGCCGATCCGGCATGGCCTGCCGCGTTTGCGCATATCCGCGACCTGCTGCTGCTGGTGCTTCCGCGCTATGCCGCGCAGGGCAAGGCCTACTTGAACATCGCGGTGGGCTGCACCGGGGGGCGGCATCGTTCGGTGTTCACCGCCGAGGAAATCGCGAAGGCCTTGCGCGGCGCCGGATTTGCGCCCACATTGCTGCACCGCAACCTGGCCGCGCGGTCGATCGACCAGATCGAGGACGCGCCGGCAAGATGAACATCCAAGACGAACATCGGGGCTCGCATTACACTCCCTTCCACCCTGTCGATCCGGACAGTACCGTCGAGCGCCGGTTTTGCGGCGCGCGGCGGAACTTGTCCGTTGGTCTTTGCGGAGCATTGCTGATTCCATGATCGGCCTCATTCTGGTTACCCACGGCCGCCTGGCCGAGGAATTCATCAACGCAATGGAGCACGTCGTCGGCGCGCAGACCGATATGGTCGCGGTCTGCATCGGCCCGCATGACGACATGGAAAAGCGCCGCAAGGAGATCGCCGACGCCATCCGTCGGGTCGATTCGGGCAGCGGTGCGATCGTGCTGACCGACCTGTTCGGCGGCACCCCGAGCAACCTGGCGATTTCGCTGATGCAGACTGGGCGGGTCGAGGTGATCGCGGGGATCAACCTGCCGATGCTGATCCGCCTGGCCGGCGCGCGCAAATGCATGACGGTCGATGCCGCCGCACGCGCCGCGCGCGACGCCGGGCGCAACTACATCACCATCGCGTCCGAGTTCCTCGGACAAGACGCCTGAGGCGGCGCTGGGGTGGGCGAAGCGCGCGAAACGGTCGTCATCACCAACCAGCGCGGGCTCCACGCGCGGGCCAGCGCCAAGTTCGTCAACACCGTGGCCAAGCTGCCCGAAGAACTGTCGGTGACGGTCACCAAGGACGGAACCGAAGCGGCTGGGGGCAGCATTCTGGGGCTGATGATGCTGGGCGCGGCCAAGGGCGATTCGATCGACATTGCCGTAAGCGGCGATGGGGCCGAGGCGGCGTTGGCCAAGCTGGTCGGGCTGGTCGTCGACGGATTTGGCGAAGATTAACGTCCGCCGGTTGCGCGTGGGCCTTCGACAGGCTCAGGCTGAGCGGGTGCGTTAGAAATTTGCAAAAGATCCGCTCAGGCTGAGCTTGTCGAAGCCCCCCGCGCCCAGGTTGCCCCACGCTATGCGCAGACAGATCACCGGCTTTTCCAACCCGACCGTCAAGGCGATCCGCGGCTTGCGCGACAAGAAGCAGCGCCGCGAGGAACGGCGGTTCCTGGCCGAAGGCTTGCGCCTGCTAACCGACGCGCGCGAATCGGGCCGCATTCCCGAAACACTGCTGATGGCCACCGGGCGCGAGCTGCATCCGCTGCTCGATGCGCTCGAACGTGCGGTGGACGAGGCCGGGGGCGAGGTACTCGAACTGGCGCCCGAACTGCTCGCCAAAGTCACCGGCAAGGATAATCCGCAGGCGGTCGCGGGGGTCTACGCCGAGTGGCCGACCGGGCTTGACGCGATCGATCGCAGCGCCGCGCCGCTGTTCCTCGTCGCGCAAGCACTGCGCGATCCGGGCAACTTGGGCACGATGTTGCGCACCGCCGATGCGGTCGGCGCTGGCGGACTGATCCTGCTCGACGATTGCGCCGATCCGTTCTCGGTAGAAGCGGTGCGCGCGAGCATGGGCGCGATCTTCACGGTGCCGGTAGCCAAAGCGCGGTGGGAGGAATTCCTGCCCTGGCTGCGCAGCGGCCCCGGCCAGTTGGTGGCGGCATCGCTGCGGCAGGCCGTGCCCTATCGCGGGGCAGATTATCGCGCGCCGTGCTTCATCCTGGTCGGCAACGAATCGCGCGGGCTGCCCGAACAATACGAGGCGGCCTGCGATCTGCGCGCGACAATGCCGATGCGCGGCCGCGCCGACAGCCTCAACGCCGCGGTGGCTGCTGCGGTGCTGGCCTACGAAGTGGACGCGGCGTTGCGTGGTTGAACGGCCGGCTCAGTCGCCAGCGATGAGCGCGGTGATGCGGTAAGCACCGCCGTCGGACTTGTCCGCGACCAGACGATAATCGAGCAGGCTGCGCACCTTGGCGGTCGCGACGTAACCGCTCGATCCATCCGCTGCGGTAACTTCGGTATATTTGGCCGCGGGATCGAAGCCATCGCCCTTGAGTGTCACGAGCGCCCAGTCGAGCGACCGAACCATTGGCGCACTCGATGACGGCTTGCGCCGCAGCGGAACCTCGCTGCCGATAACGAGCATCGTCCGCCCCGGATCGACATCGTCCGGCACGCGCGAGAAGATCGCGGGCAGTGTCGCCACAGCCCCGTCGGCGGCGCAACCGAGCGGGGCGAGCGCGGCAATCTCGCCCCACAGCCGACTCTTGGGATCTGACAGACGCTTGCGCAGTTCGTCGCGCCCCGCGCCGCCGCCGAAATCGAGGTGGATATCGGGATCGGCCAAGGCGACCAACGCCTCGCCATCGCGTTTTGCCGACGCGGCGAAAACCGCCTCGCGAAAAGCGGAAAAGCCGGGCAGCTTGGCGCATTCGTCGTGCGGCGGGTAGGCTGAAAGCGGCTTTGACGATGCAGTCGCTTCCGGCACAGGCGTCGGGATGAGCGTGGCAGAAGGGAATGGCATTGCGGAAAGCTCTGGAGGCGGAGCGACCGGCACGGCCAAGGTTTGGGGATTGGCGCCCGACGAAGCTTCGGGAACAGGCGCGGCGCGATCACAGGCGGCCAGCAACGCCAGCACGGCGACACCCAGCCATGGCCCCCTGCCCCGCATCACCCCGTATCCTGTACTGCCTCGCTTGCTGCTTCCCCAATGAGCAACGCCTCACCCGGTTCCGAATTTTCACGCGTATCGCCGTGGCGCGGCGCGGCTTCGACCAGCGGCACATCCTCAATCTCGCGCTTGCCGATCTCGATTCCCTTGTCGCGCAGCCGCCGCCCCGCGGTCAGCACGTTGCGCTCGAAGCTGCCGACAAACTTATTGTAGTTGCCGACCGCCGATTCCAGCCCCGAGCCGACCCGCTTGAGGTGTTCCGCGGCGGTCGCGAGACGATCGTAAAGCTCGCCTCCAGCCTTGCCGATCTCAACTGCCTCGCGCGCGATGGTGTCCTGCTTCCAGACCATCGCCACGGTCCGCGCGATCGCCACCAGATTGGTCGGAGTCGCCAGCAAGACCCGGTTGCGAAAGGCGAAATCCCACAATTCCGGATCATGTTCGAGAGCCGCAGCGACGAAATGTTCGCCGGGCACGAACATCACGACGTAGTCGGGCGCTTCATCGAACTGGCTCTGATAGCTCTTCGCACCAAGCGTCTGAACGTGGTTACGCATTGAGCGCGCGTGAAGATCGAGGTGCCGCTTCTTTTCCGAGTCCTCGGTCGCTTCGAACGCCGCCTGATAGGCGTTGAGCGACACCTTGGCGTCGATCACAAGAATCTTTTGGCCCGGTACGCGGATGATCGCATCGGGCCGCAAGCGACCGTCTTCGGATTGAACCGAATGTTCGAGATGGTAATCGGTGTGCTCGCTGAGGCCAGCCTGCTCAAGCACGTTCTGCAACGCCCGCTCACCCCACCTCCCGCGCGCCTTGG
>JANMPV010000513.1:0-6281 GCA_031370045.1 Novosphingobium sp.
TTGCGATCGAACCGCGACCATGTGTTGATCTGCGCCCCGAGCGCCATCCCGGTGCGCACGGCCTGACGGATGCACTCGCGGTTGGGCACGGGCAGCATTCCGGGCATCGCCGCATCAACCAGGCTGACCTGCGAGTTGGGCTCGGCCCCGAACGCGGTCGCCGCGCCCGAGAACAGCTTTGCCTTGGAGGTGATCTGGGCGTGGACTTCGAGGCCGACTACGACTTCCCATGCGCCCGTGGCGCCTTCGATACGGTATGTGCTCATGACGCTGCCGATAGTTGGGGCTGGCGGCGATGCCAAGCGTTTCAAATAGGCGGCGCGATCTGCTCTTCCGTGACCGCGCCCATCGTCGCGGCTCGGCGGCGCGACCAGTTGCGCGCCGGAACCTCGATCCAGCGCCAGGTGCACCACGCCACCGGGATGCAGCTGGCCAGCAACACGATGCCCAGCACGCTGTCGAACGGCGGCGGTGCGGCGATTTGGTGCTGGATTCCGCCAGGCACCACGACCAGCCGCCCCAGCCCGACCAGCCGCAGCAGATCGATCCCGCGACCAATCACCGGAACGTGTATCAGATAGATCGAATACGACAGCGTGCCCATCAGCACACACGGCGCAGTCCGCAACAGTCTCGATACGCTGCCGTGTTCAGCGGCAAAGATCGCCACCGTGGCCACGAACACCGCGTCGGCTGCCACAATCTCCCAATCGGGCGAAACCCACCCAGCCAGAACCACTCCCAGCGCCACCACGCAGGCGGCTTCGGCCAGTGTCCCGCGCGGGGTAAGGCCGGTCAGATACCAGCGCCGGGTTGCCACTCCCAGGCCGAACCCGGCAACCCCGCGCATGATTTGCCAGACGGTCGTCGGCATATCCTGAAAGCTCGCCAACACCGTCGCGGCAACGATCCCCGCGACCAGCGCGATCATCCAGCCCCTCGTGCCGGCCGCTCTCCAGACCAGCGCGATCGTTAGGTAGAGCGCGACTTCGACCGAAATACTCCAACTGACCGGACTCCATGCCCCTGAGCCGGGCACCCATGCCTGGACGAGCGCGGCGGTAGCGAGCAGCCACCCGGGCGAATGGGCACCGGAAAATGCGCTACGATTGGCCAGATCGCCCACCGGTACCAGCCACCGCGCAAGTTCTATCGCAACGTAAAACGCCAGCACCGCGATATGCAGCGGCCACACCCGGCCCAGCCGCAACAGCATGAACCGCACCAGCGAAAAGCCGCGCGCCAGCCGCTCGCCATAACTGCTGGCAATGACGAAGCCCGACAGGACGAAGAAGAAATCGACCCACAACCACCCGCCGCGCACCACCGCCAGTTCGAACAGCGCCCCGCCACCATGCAGGTGATAGGCGGCCACCCCCAACGCCGCGATCCCGCGCAGCGAATCGAGTGCGATGTAGCGGTTGGGCTGAGGGGGTGCAGGCGCTAAGGTCAGGTGGCGTCAGCCACGCTCTGGCGACGTTGGCGTGATCAAACCCACCGAAGGAAAATAGGTGCGGTAAAATCGGGGATCGCGAGTCAGGATGGTGGCGCCCAGGGTTGCTGCGTGGCCGCCGATCAGGAAATCTGCTATGATTGATTTCGTGGTGTCCTGACCGACCCTGCGGCGTTTTCGATACAGCACAAACGCGGTACCTGCGGCGTAGGCCGCTTCATTGGTTGACTCGGCGACGGTCGCGCCAATGCGGCCGATACGTTCGATGAAAACCTCTAGCGATCCGAGATATGGTGCGACTTCGGCAACGACGACTTGTGAGACCGCAAGTTCGTGGTCGGCGATGGCCTCCGCGACTGCATTTTGTGACCATTCCTGCCATTCACCGCCGTTACTGAACAAATCGATGACCACGTTCGAATCCAGCAGGATCATGGCTCCCAGTCGCCCCTAAGTTCTCGCATGATCGCATCGGTCGTGAGGCCGCCCAGATCGATGGATCCTCGGACGCTTTCCAACGCAGCGCGGATGCGCGCCTGTTTCTGCTCGGGAGTTTCGCCATGCATCCCGGTCGCAGGCAGCACTACGGTTTCACCCCGGTCATTGAGGCCAACCCGCACCGGGCCATTCGGAACCAGCCCGTTCCGATCGCGCAGCGCCTTGGGGATCAGCACCTGCCCCTTGCTGGTCATGTTGACCAAGGTTTCCTGTTCAATTTTGGTATGGGCGTTCATTGGCTTGCTCCGGTGTTACCTTAGTAACACTTTACACCGGTGAATTCAAGCGGCGGATCCGACCACGACCTCCCATTCGCCGGTTGCGCCGTGGATGCGGTAGTCATTCAAGGCCACTCGATACCCTTGTCCCGCCGTTCATCGCGCTGAATAGCAGAATGAGAACAATCAACCCGAGAAGTGCGATAATCACCACCACCGCTCCGGTCTCGCCACGAACCCCGCGCGCTGCTCAATCGCCAGCCCGGCGTTGAGGACGCCTTGTTCGTCGAACGCTTTTCCGATGATCTGCAGACCGAGCGGTAGGCCCTCGCGGTTGAGTCCTGCGGGCACGCTCATCGCGGGCAACCCGGCGAGGCTGGCAGGCACCGCAAACACGTCGTTGAGGTACATCGCCAGCGGGTCTTCGCTCTTGTCGCCCAGCGCGAACGCGGCGCTCGGGGCGGTGGGGGCGAGGATCACGTCGCACTGCGCCCAGGCCGCCTCGAAATCGCGCGCGATCAGCGTGCGGACCTTCTGGGCCTGGGTGTAATAGGCGTCGTAGAACCCGGCCGAAAGTACATACGTGCCGATCAGGATGCGGCGTTTGACCTCCGCGCCGAAGCCCGCCGCGCGGGTCGCGGCGTACATGTCCTGAAGACCCGCACCGTCTGGAAGCTCGCGCAGGCCATAGCGCACGCCGTCATAGCGGGCGAGGTTGGACGAGGCTTCGGCGGGGGCGACGATGTAATAGGCGGGCAACGCGTATTTGGTGTGCGGCAGGCTGATATCGACGATTTCGGCCCCCGCATCGCGCAGCCAGGCGATGCCATCGTCCCAGCTTTTGGCGGCATCGGCGTCCATTCCGTCCATCCGGTATTCGCGGGGGATGCCGACGCGCAGCCCGCGCATTTCCGCGTTCAAGCCAGCTTCCCACGCAGGCACCGGCAGGTTCAGGCTGGTCGCATCCTTCGCGTCGAACCCGGCCATCGCCTCGAGCATGATCGCGCAATCGCGGACGTCGCGCGCCATCGGCCCGGCCTGGTCGAGCGACGAGGCGAAGGCGACGATGCCCCAGCGCGAGCAGCGGCCATAAGTTGGCTTGATCCCGCTGATCCCGACAAACGCCGCAGGCTGGCGGATCGATCCGCCGGTATCGGTGCCGGTCGCGGCGGGGCATAGCCGCGCGCTGACCGCTGCGGCGCTGCCACCAGAGCTGCCGCCCGGAGCCAATGCGGCGTTACCGCCATCGTTGCGCTTCCAAGGGCTGATGACGTTGCCGAAGTACGAAGTCTCGTTGGACGAGCCCATCGCGAACTGGTCCATGTTGAGCTTGCCCAGCATCCCCGCGCCCGCGTCCCACAGCTTTTGCGACACGGTCGATTCGTATTCGGGGATGAAGCCTTCGAGGATGTGGCTGGCGGCGGTGGTCTGGACGCCCTGGGTGGCGAACAGGTCTTTCATCCCGATCGGCACGCCGCCCAGCTTGCCGAGCGGTTTGCCTGTCGCCCTCGCGGCATCGGCGGCATCGGCGGCGGCGAGCGCCTTTTCGGGCGTGGCGACGATGAACGCGTTGAGCGCACTCTGCGCGGCGGCGACGTTGGTGTTGAAGCCCTCGGCAACCTCGCGCGCGGTAAACTCGCCCGCGGCCACGCCATCGCGGATCGCGGCGACGGTGAGGTTGGTGAGGTCGGTCATGCGGGTACAGCCACGGTTAGCGCACGTGCTTCGACAGGCTCAGCATGAGCGGGGGTAGTTGGAATAGTCAGAAAAGACCCGCTCAGCCTGAGCTTGTCGAAGGCCATGCACCACCGCCCGCGCATCACTCGATCACCTTGGGCACGCCAAAAAACCCGTGTTCGGGCGCAGGCGCGTTGGCGAGCACCTTGGTTCGCACCCGGCCATCGGTGACGATGTCTTCGCGCAGGCGCAAGGTGTTGGGGATCACTGCCGTCATCGGCTCGATACCCGCCACATCGACCTCGCCCAATTGCTCGACCCAGCCGAGGATGTTGTTGAGTTCGGGCACCATCGCGGCGACTTCGGCGTCGCTCATGCGGATGCGCGCCAGCGAGGCGATTTTCGCCACGGTGGCCTTATCGACGGACATGATGGCTTCCCGAAACGTTAGAATACGAAGACCGCGCGCTAGCAGCGCGTCAAGCGGGCTTCAAGCGAGGACGCCCTTATTGCAGAAGCGGGGGCCTATTGCGGCGGTGGAGGCGCTCCCGCACCCGGAATCGGACCGCCCGGTCCACCGGGTCCACCCGGCGCGCCGCCCCGCATCTGCTGCATCTGCTGCATCATCTGCTGCTGGCGCATGATCTCTTCGCGGGTCTTGAAATCGAGCAGGTCGACGTCGAACACCAGCGCGCTGTTGGCGGGAATCACCACCTTGCCGGTCTGCGGATTGCGCTTTTCCTCGGGACCATAGGCTTTCTCGGCGGGGATGGTCAGGCGATACTTGCCGCCCTTCTGCATCCGGGTGATGCCCTCGCCGAAGCCGGGGATCACTTCGTCGAGCTTCATCGGCACCAGTTGGCCTTTGTCGAATTCGGTACCGTCGGTCAGCCTGGCGACGTAATTGATCTGGACCACATCCTGCAACGTGGGCGAAGGCCCGGCTCCGGCGGTGAGAGTCTGGACCCGCACATCGTGCGAACGGGCGGCCCAGGCGACCCCGCCACCGATGAGCAGGGCGATTACCACGCCCAGCCACAACTTGGTCAGCGAGCCTTTGGCGATCGGCTGGAGCGGTACGCGGTGAATCTCGGTCATGGTGTCCCCCCCAAGCATCGACTGGCCAAGATTCGACTGGCCAGAATCGACAAAGGCGCCGGTTGCCCGACGCCTTGTCATGGCCGCTTTATGCGGCGGCTTCAAGAATGAAGCTACTATTTCCCGCCGTCACGCTCGAGCCGCTTGCGCTCCAGCTTGCGGGCGCGGCGGACGGCCGCGGCCTTTTCGCGGGCGCGCTTTTCGCTGGGCTTCTCGAAGTGACGGCGCAGTTTCATTTCGCGGTACACGCCTTCGCGCTGCAGCTTCTTCTTGAGCGCGCGCAGGGCCTGATCGACATTGTTATCGCGAACCATGATTTGCATAAAGCGAACGTACCTCGACTCGGACTGGCGGGTATGCGGCGCCGAGCGGCGGCCACAGAGACCCTCTACGAAAAACAAGCAAAGGACCGAATCCGTGCGGAACGGCCCCTCAAGCGCCCGCGCCGCTAGCAGCCCGCCTACCCGAAGGCAAGCGTGCAAAGGCGTGTGGTGCAGCCAGCATCATAGCCCAACCGGCATCTTTGCGCAAACGGTGTTGCGCGGCTAAGGCGCGGGGAATGACCACGACCACCCCTCTTGCCGCCACCGGCCTCGTCGCGCTGGGCGGCGGCGCGGGCGCGGTGCTGCGCTATCAGGCCGGGCGCGCGCTGACCGGGCTGCTTGGCCCGGCGACGGTGGCATCTTTTCCGTGGGCAACGCTGGTCGTCAATGTTGTTGGGAGCCTCGCCATGGGCCTGCTTGCCGGATGGCTGGCAAGGCACGGTGCAGCCAGCGAGACTTGGCGGCTGCTGATCGGGGTCGGCCTGCTCGGCGGGTTCACCACCTTCAGCGCGTTCAGCCTGGAAATGATGCTGCTGATCGAGCGCGGCCAGCCGGGGACCGCATTCGTCTATGCCGCGATCTCGGTGCTCGCAGGGGTGACCGCACTGTATATCGGCCTGATCGTGATGCGGATCGCCGCATGACTGCCGCCCCCACCGATGCTGTGCGCCAGTTCACCGTCGGCCCCGACGACGACGATGTCCGGCTTGACCGCTGGTTCAAGCGCAACCTGCCCGAGATCGGCTTTGCCACGATCAGCCGCTGGGCGCGCACCGGGCAGATCCGGGTCGATGGCAAGCGCGCCGATCCCGCCGACCGGGTGAGCGCAGGCCAGGTGCTGCGCGTCCCCCCCGGTACCGCGTTGCCGGTCACCAAAAAGCCGCGCATCCGCGAACCGCTCGACGCCGAACAGGTCGCGCGGGCCGAGGCGATGGTAATCACGCAGGACCGCGCGGCGATCGTCCTCAACAAGCCCCCCGGCCTCGCCACGCAGGGCGGCAGCGGCACGTTCGA
>JANMPV010000010.1:0-1554 GCA_031370045.1 Novosphingobium sp.
GGCCCGGGGCCACACCGCGTCCGCCGGTCGCTTACACCCCGGGGCCGCGTCGGGAAGCCGTGGCGGTCAAGCCGATCAAGGATCTTGAACTTCCGCCGATCGAGCCTGCCACGCTGTCGAACGGGATCGCGGTTTCGTTCGTGCGGCGCAGCGCGGTGCCCAAGGTGCTGGTCAGCCTCGATTTCGATGCCGGCTACGCCGCTGACACCGCCGCGACGCAAGGCACGCAATCGCTGATGCTGGCGCTGCTCGATGAAGGCACCAATGCCGCCGGTGGCGCGCGAACGTCGATCCAGATCGCCGAGGAGCAGGAGCGGCTGGGCGCTGTGATCGGTACCGAAGGCACGCTCGATGCAACGGCGGTGCGGCTTTCGGCGCTCACCACCAACCTTGTGCCCAGCCTGGCGCTGATGGCCGACGTGGTCCGGCACCCCGCCTTCGCGCCCGCCGAAGTGGCGCGGGTCAAGGCGCAGCGGCTGGCCGAAATCGCCGAAAACGCGTCCTCGCCGGTGGGCGTGGTGCGGGCTGTGATCGGCCCGCTCGCCTACGGTGCGGCGCATCCCTACGGCATTGCGCAGACGGGCCTTGGCACCACGGCGAGCGTTTCGCGGCTCGGCCCGGCAGCCTTGCGCGCCGAGCACGATACGTGGTTCCGGCCCGATCTCGCCACCATCAGCGTGGTGGGCGATACCACGCTCGACAAGCTTGTGCCGCTGCTCGAAGCGGCGTTCGGGGACTGGAAAGCGCCCGCCACCCCGGCGCCGCACAAGGACCTGAGCGCCCCCGTGCCCGCCCCGCGCAGCCGGATCGTGGTGATCGACCGGCCCAATTCGCCGCAATCGGTGATCGCCGCGGTGCGCGTGCTGAAGGTAGCGGGCGGCGAGAGCCAATACGCGCTCGATCTGGCCAATGGCGTGCTCGGCGGCGATTTCCTGTCGCGGCTCAACCTCGATCTGCGCGAGGACAAGGCGTGGTCATACGGCGTTTCCAGCCAGGTCGCGCGGCCGAATGGACCGCGCATGTTGACCGTGATCGCGCCGGTCCAGGCCGACAAGACCGGCGCCTCGATCACCGCGCTGATCGCCGACATGAAGGCGTTCCCGGCCACCAGGGGCACCGCGCCCGATGAGCTTGCGCGCGTGACCGAAGGCAACATCCGCGCGCTGCCGGGTGAACTCGAAACCAACGCGCAATTGCTGACGGGGATCGTCAACAACCGCAGGCTGGGCCGGCCCGAGACGTACTACACCCAGCTTGCCAGCCACTACCGCGCGGTCGATGCCAAGGCGATCGACGCCGCCGCAGCGCAGTATCTGCAACCCGAAGGCCTCGTCATCGTGGTGGTGGGCGATCGCAAGCTGATCGACCCGCAGTTGCAGGCGTTGGGTTTACCGATCGAATACATGGCTGTTGACAAGCCTGTAGGTAACGGCGGAGAGTAAGCCTTCACAATCACTGACCCAACAACACTGGCCGACAATCGGCCCAATTCCAGGAGAGCACGATGGCCGTTGCCGGCACTTACGATTGCATGACCAGGACCCCGATGGGCGA
>JANMPV010000066.1:0-16044 GCA_031370045.1 Novosphingobium sp.
ATCCGGATGGACGCGAGTTGGACTGAGGCGAGGTAGTTGTCGGCGCGTTTGTCGTAGCGGGTGGCGACGACGCGGAAATGCTTGAGTTTGCTGAAGAAGCGCTCGACGAAATTGCGATATCGGTAGAGGTACGGGCTGAACGGCGGCCGAGCGCATCGACCAAGGCGTGGATTTTGGTCGTCAGGCCGCCGCGCGAGCGACCCATGCAACGGGGTCGGCCATCTTTTTTTTGGCGTTGGCAGCGTGCTGGTGAACCCGGATCGAGGAGGAATCGATCATCTGGATGTCGCCCTCGTAAGCCGCTGATACCGCCTGCAATATCCGCGCCCAGTGGCCCGCCTTGCGCCACCGGTTGAAGCGGTTCACGCACGTCGTGTGCGGCCCGGAACGCGACGGAATATCCGCCCACGGCGCTCCCGTCCGCAACCGGCAGAAAATCCCGTTCAAAACCCGCCGGTCATCGACCCGCGGCACGCCCCGCACCTTCGTCGGCAACAACGGCTCAATCACCGACCACTCGAAATCCGACAAATCAAACCGCGCCATGTCCAATCTCCCTTCGCGGAAGACTGAATCAGAAATCACCCTCAATGGGAATCCTGTTTATGGGTATGCGACCTAGACCGCTTGCATGGTTCGCTCATTATCAGTACGGTTGCTAACTACATTAGATAGGTGCGCACGTGGAGATTCGTTTCACCGAAGAGCAAGAGGCGATCCGCGGCGGCGTAAAGCGCGTCTGCGACGGCTTTGGCGACGAGTATTGGTCCGCCTGCGATACCGAGAAGCGGTTTCCGTTCGAGTTCCACAAGGCGATGGCGGAGGCCGGCTGGCTTGGCATCGCCATGCCCGAGGACGTCGGCGGCGCGAACCTGGGCGTCACCGAAGCCGCGATCATGATGCACGAGGTATCGGCGAGCGCGGGCGGCTATTCCGCCGCCAGCACGATCCATCTCAATCTTTTCGGGCCGCATGCGGTGGTGGTGTCGGGAACGCCCGAACAGAAGCAGCGCATGTTGCCACCGCTGATCGCGGGCACCGATCGCGCCTGTTTCGGCGTGACCGAACCCGACGCCGGGCTCGACACCACCAGCATCAAGACGTTCGCGACCAAGGTCGATGGCGGCTATCGCGTCACCGGGCGCAAGATCTGGACCTCCTCGGGGCAGGTCGCGAACAAGATCCTGCTGCTCACGCGGACCACGCACAAGGCGGATTGCCGTAAGCCCACCGACGGGATGACCCTGTTCTACACCGATCTCGATCACGACAAGATCGAGGTCCGCCGCATCAACAAGATGGGGCGCAATGCGGTCGATTCGAACGCGACGTTCATCGACGATTATTTCGTGCCCGACGAAGATCGCATCGGCGAGGAGGGCAAGGGCTTTCACTATATCCTTCACAGCCTCAATCCCGAGCGCGTGCTGGTCGGGATCGAGGCGGTCGGGCTGGGCCGCGGCGCATTGGCGCGCGCGGCAAAATATGCCGCCGAGCGCAATGTGTTCGGGCGCCCGATCGGTCAGAACCAGGGGGTCCAGCACCCGCTCGCCGAAAACTGGATTTACCTGGAAAGCGCGTATTGGATGATCATGCGCGCGGCGTATCTGTACGACGCCGGGCTGCCGTGCGGCGCGGAGGCGAACGCGGGCAAATTCCTGGGCGGTCGCGCGGCGTTCGAGGCCTGCACCCGCGCGGTAATGACCCACGGCGGGATGGGCTATTCGACCGAATATCAGGTCGAACGACTGTTCCGCGAATCGATCCTGCTACGCATCGCGCCGATCACCGAACAGTTGATCCTCAGCTACATTGCCGAGCGCGTGCTCGATCTTCCCAAATCGTATTGAGGCCCCGCTCCGCTATGACTGCTCTCGGCATTGCCGCCTTCGGCGCGTATGTTCCCCGGCTCCGGATCGACCGTGCGATCATCGCCGAAGCGCATCGCTGGGCAATGCCGTCGCTGCGCGCGCAGGCCAAAGGTTCACGCGCTTTCCGAAGCTGGGATGAAGACGCCATCACGATGGCGGTCGAAGCCGCGCGCGATGCGCTCGACTCGGGCAGCGCTGCGTCGTTCAAGGCGCTGCGGCTCGCTTCCACCACCTTGCCCTATGCCGATCTCCTGAACGCTTCGGTGGTCGCGGGCGCGATCGGCGCGCCGACCGCAATCGCCAGCTCGGACGCCAGCGGTTCGCAACGCGCGGGCACTTCGGCTTTGCTGGAGGCGTTGCGCGGCAGCGAGGCGACGCTCGTCATCGCCTCGGACGCGCCCTTCGGCAAGCCCGGAAGTAGCCGGGAATTGAGCTTCGGTGCCGGGGCCGCGGCATTCGCGGTTTCAGGCGAGAAGGTCATCGCGCGCTTGCTTGGTGCGGCCAGCGTGACCGACGTTTTCGTCGATCACTTCCGCTCGGCTGACGCGGACAGCGACTATAACTGGGAAGAACGCTGGGTTCGCGACGAAGGCTATGGCCGGATCGTCCCGGCGGCGATGAACGCGGCACTGGCCGACGCCGGGGTCGAGATCGGCGATATCCAGCATTTCGTCATGCCATCGTATCTTCGCGGGGTGGCCGAAGCGACTGCCAAAAAGCTGCGCTTTGGCGGCACGGTCGCGTCGGGGCTGGAGGATGGTGTCGGCTATGCCGGGGCCGCGCACGCGCTGCTGATGCTGGCGCGGGTGCTCGAGGACGCCAAGCCAGGCGAACGCATCCTGCTCGTCGGCTTCGGGCAGGGCGCTGACGCCCTGGTGCTCGAGGCGACCGATGCGATCGCCAGCTTCAAGCCGTCTCGCGGGGTCTCGGGCGCGGTCGCCGATGCGATTGCCACCGACAGCTATCTGCGGATGCTGTCGTTCTATGACGGCATCGACATGGAATGGGGGATGCGCGCCGAAAAGAGCGGCAAGACCGCGCTCACCGAGCAATATCGCTCCGCCGACCAGATGCAGGCGTTTGTTGCGGGAAAGTGCCGCGAATGCGCCACCGTGCAGTTCCCGCAGCTCCAGTTCTGCGTCAACTGCCATGCGCCTGCGACCGCGTTCGAGGGGGTCAGTCTGGTCGATGAACCGGCCAAGGTGCTGACCTCGACCGCGGACTGGCTTTCCTACCATCCGTCCCCGCCGCTCTATGTCGGCTTCGTGCAGTTCGACAACGGCGCGCGCGTGCTTATGGAGATGGTCGATATCGGCGCGGAAGGGGTGGAGACCGGGCAGGCGTTGCGCATGATCCACCGGATCAAGGAACGCGACCGCCAGCGCGGCTACAATCGGTATTTCTGGAAAGCCACGCCCGTCGCGGCGAGCTGAGGAGCAGACAATGGCAACGGGTATCAAGGACAAGGTCGCCATTCTCGGGATGGGCTGCTCCAAGTTTGGCGAACGCTGGGATGTGGGATCGCCCGAGCTGATGGCGGAGGCGTTCACCGAGGCGCTGGCCGACGCGGGGATCGAGCGCAAGCAGATCGAGGCGGCGTGGTTCGGTTGCTATGGCGATTCGATCAATGTCGGCAATTCGGCGATCCCGGCGGCGACCGCGCTGCGGCTCGACGGCATTCCGGTCAGCCGGATGGAGAATATGTGCGCCACCGGCACCGAGGCGCTGCGCGGTGCCACCTATGCGGTTGCGTCGGGCGCGGTCGACATCGCGCTGGCGATCGGCTCGGAGAAGCTCAAGGACACCGGCTACGGCGGGCTTCCCCCGGCCTTCAAGGGCACGTTCAACGATATGTGGATGCCGATGGGATCGGCTCCGGCCGGCTTTGCCCAGCTCGCCGCGGGCTATCGCGCGCGTTACGGTACCTCGAAGGAAGACATGAAGCGCGCGATCAGCCATGTCTCGTGGAAGAGCCACCAAAACGGGGTGCACAGCCCCAAGGCGCACTTCCAGAAAGCGGTGTCGATGGACACGATCATGAACGCGCCGATGATCTCCGACCCGCTCGGGCTGTTCGATTGCTCAGGCGTCTCGGACGGTTCGGCTTGCGCGATCGTCACCACGCCCGAAATCGCCCGCGCGCTCGGCAAGACCGACGTCGTCACGATCAAGGCGCTCCAACTTTCGACCAGCTCGGGCCGCGAAACCCAGATGAGCGACTGGGACGGATCGTATGTGCCCAACACGCGCAACGCCGCGACGCGCGCCTACAAGGAAGCCGGGATCGACAATCCGCGCGAACAGCTCAGCCTGACCGAGGTGCACGATTGCTTCTCGATCACCGAACTGGTCACGATGGAGGATCTGTTCCTGTCGGACGATGGCCGCGCGGTGTTCGATATTCTCGACGGCAGATACGATCGGGATGGCAAGGTACCCTGCCAAATCGATGGCGGGCTGAAGTGCTTCGGACATCCAATCGGGGCCTCTGGCCTGCGCATGGCTTACGAGGTCTACAATCAGTTGCTGGGGCGCGCGGGCGAGCGCCAGCTTGGCAGCCCGTCGCTGGGCCTGACGCACAATCTGGGCGGCGTGCCGTACCAAGGCGTTGCGGCGATTTCAATCCTGGGGCTTTCCTGATGGCGGGGCTGTGGTTCGAAAAGCTTTCGGTGGGGCAGATGTTTCGCCACGCCATCCGGCGCACGGTGACCGAGACCGACAATCTGCTGTTCTCGACGCTGACGCACAATCCCGCGCAGTTGCACCTCGATGCAGAGTATATGAAGGACAGCGATTATGGTCAGATTCTGGTCAATTCGACCTTCACGCTGGGCTTGATGGTCGGGGTTTCGGTTGGCGATACGACGCTGGGCACCGCGGTCGCGAACTTGGGCTGGGATGAGGTGCGGTTCCCCGCTCCGGTGTTCATCGGCGATACGCTGCACGTCGAAACCGAAGTCGCTGACCTTCGCGAATCCAAATCGCGGCCCAATGCCGGGATCGTCACCTTCATTCACCGGGCCTACAACCAGCGCGACGAACTGGTCGCATCGTGCAAGCGTTCCGGGCTCCAGCGCAGGAAGCCGACATGACCAATTTGCGCTCGCTTCTGTTCATCCCCGGCGACAGCGAGAAGAAGCTGGGCAAGGCGGACGGCGCGGGTGCGGACGCGCTGATCCTCGATCTTGAGGACGCGGTCTCTCCCGCCAACAAGCCGCGGGCGCGCGAACTGATCCCGGCGTTCCTGCGCGATCGGCCGCGCGGGAGCCGATCCAGCCAGTTATGGGTGCGCGTCAATCCGCTCGACAGCGGAATGATCCTGGAAGATCTGGTCGCGGTGGTCGCAGCCGGTCCCGATGGGCTGATGCTGCCCAAATGCGAGGGGCCCGCCGATATCCGCAAGCTGTCGCACTATCTCGACGCGCTCGAGGCGCAGGCGGGGATCGACGTCGGCTCGACCCGGATACTCCCGGTCGCCACCGAGACCGCTGCGGCACCGTTCACGCTGGGCGACTATCGCACCGCCAAGCTAGACCGGCTGCTCGGCCTGACCTGGGGTGCCGAAGATTTGGCGGCGGCGGTCGGGGCCAGCACCAACCTCGACGATAGCGGCGGCTGGGCGCTGACCTTTCGCGTGGCCAGAAGCCTGACCCTGCTTGGCGCGAAGGCGGCCGGGGTGCAGGCGATCGATACGCTCTATGTCGATTTCCGCAACGAGGACGGTCTGCGCGCCGCCTCGCGCGCATCGCGCGCCGAAGGGTTTACCGGGCGCCTCGCGATCCACCCCGCGCAAGTCGCGGCGATCAACGAAAGCTATATGCCTTCCGCCGAGGAAATCGAGCACGCCAATCGCGTCATCGCCGCGTTCGCTGCCGAACCGGGTGCGGGCACGGTCGGGCTGGATGGCAGGATGATCGATATTCCCCACCTCAAGCAGGCCCACGGGGTCATCGCCCAGGCCGCCGCTTACGCAAGCCCAGGCGCATGAGACGCACCCTGTTTGCGCCCGAACACGAGGCTTTCGCGATACCGTGGCGGCGTTCGTCCAGGCCGAGTTGGTTCCGTTCCATGCCGATTGGGAAAAGCAGCAGCGCGTGCCTCGCGAAGTGTGGCGCAAGGCGGGCGAGGCCGGGCTGCTGTGTCCCGATGTGCCCGAGGAATTTGGCGGCTACGGGGCCGACTGGCTCTACAATGTCGTGATTATCGAGGAATTGGCCAAAGCCGGGATGAGCGGGCCCGGCTTTATGGTCCATTCCAAAATGGTCGCGCCGTATTTCCGGACCTGGGGTTCGGACGAGCTCAAGCGCAAATAGCTCCCCCGGATGGTCACGGGCGAGGCGATCGGCGCGGTTGCGATGACCGAGCCGGGCGCGGGCAGCGACCTCAAGGAACTGCGCACCCGCGCGGTTCGCGACGGCGACCATTATGTCATCAACGGCAAAAAAACCTACATCTCGAACGGACAGAACTGCGACTTCATCCTGCTTGCCTGCAAGACCGATCCCGCCGCCGGCGCGCGCGACGTTGGTGCATGGCGATTATCGTCCGGCCAATATCCTGGTTGTCGATGGCCAGCTCAGCGCGGTGCTCGATTGGGAGTTCGCCCACGTCGGCGATCCGGCCGAGGATCTTGGCTGGTATCTGACCTCACATTAAACCCATGAGCATCTGATCGAAGGCAACTGGTCCGCCGATGATTTTATCGCGGTCTATGTACAGGCGCTTGGCGCAAAAGTCGATCGGCAGGCCATCCGGTTCTGGGCGGTTTTCCGTCTGTATAAGCTGGCGTCGATGACGATGGCCGCGCAATTCGCCTTCGTGAACGGCGACAACGGCCGCATGGGCTCAACTGCGGATTTCATCATCCGGCCGCTGCTGGAAAACACCCTGCGCGACATGACGGGGCTTACGACCGGGGATTTGCGATGAGGCCCACGCCCGACGAACTGGCTATCGGCATTCGCGGGTTGTTGCGCACATTCGCGCCCGAGATCACCTCGCCGCAGGGTGTGCGCAACTTCCGTCGGGCGATGGCCACTCTGCGCGATGCTCGCTGGAGCGAGGCGGGTTTCGACGTTCTTACTGAAAATGTGGTGCTGGGCCATTCGCTTGAAGCAATCCGCGACGCACCGACCGCAACGGCTTCGATTGTGGACCTGCGCTCCGAGATCGAAGCACTCCTCGCCGAACGCGTTGCGCCGGTCAGCTTTGCGGCGGCCAACGAGCGCAACTCCAAGCTTCGTCTCTTGCTGTGCAGCTGTCTCGATGCCCTGGGAGCGCACGATCTTGGGGGGAGTTCGGCGCTGCGCCGCGAGATCACTGAGCGTCTGCTGAGCCTCCGCGCGCCTGCGACCGGAAACGCTTAAGTCCGGCTCAAGACTCGTCTACGTTGACCAGCCTCGATGCGATCGTGCGCAACTCGGTCGGTTGACGCGCGTTTATCAGTTTCCGGATATTGTCCTTAACCTGCACGAGCGCGCGCTCGGTGATTGCGACGTCTTGAGGGGTAACCCCTGCGAGGATGTAGTCGTTGAGTTCCGTCGAGACGTCGATCATCTGGCTGAGCATTTCGAAACCCTGCTCGGTAATGAAGACGCGCTTGACCCGCCGATCGGATTTATCGGGGCGGCGCTCGACATGCCCTGTCGCTTCGAGCCGATCGATCAGGCCGCCGATCGAAACCTTGCCGACCTCCAGCAAGCGCGCGAGATCGACCTGCATCAAGCCGTCGTTGCCGCCGCGCGACAGCGTGCTCAAGATCGACCATTGCGACCGCGTGATCCCAAGCGGCTTCATGTAATGGTCCATCAAGGTGCGGCGCATGCGCGACACGTCGTGGACGAGATAACCGAACCGAAATTGCTTCGCGACCGGGCGCTCGGCGGTTTTGCCGGGCTTCTCCAAGGCAAGCGATTTTTTCTTTGCTGTCAAGGCGGGCTCCCCCAATATCAGTCCGACACAGGTTCATTTGCAAGCAGCTTACCGACGGTGGGCAATCGCGGTTTTTTCTCGCAAGAGCGTCGGTCTTTCGCTTGGCATCCTCGAACTTTCATAGTACGCTATATCACGATATACGTCAGGGCAAGAAGGTATATTTGATCAAAATCTTGGGTTAGCGGACATCGCTCCAGCGGCGGAACTCGGGCGCGCTGTTCTGAATACGAGTTCTGTCGGCGAAGCGTGGTTCGTTTGTCGATCATGCGCGGCTCCTCGAAGGCAACGACTTGGCGTCCCTCGCGCCCCTCCGATCGATTGCCACCTGCGGGCACTGTCGAATGCAAATGGGAAGCGAGGTTGTGTCCGCTCCCGCGCCGTGGCAGTCTCTCGGGCGAGCGGGGTTTGAAAAAAAAGCGTGATGGAACCTGCCGAGACCGAACCGCCTCCACGCGATGCACCGATCTCGATATTCCTGAGCTATTCGCGCGATGATCGCGCGCGCGCGCTTCTCGTCATCAAGGCGCTGGAGGCCGAAGGCTTCGGCGTGTGGTGGGACGGGTTGCTGGAAGGCGGGACCGCTTTCGCCAAGACCACCGAGACCGCGCTCGAAACCTCCGATGCGGTGGTCGTGCTCTGGTCGGAAAAGTCGGCCAGCTCGCACTGGGTCCGCGACGAGGCGACGCGCGGGCGCGACCGCGGGCGCATGGTTCCGGTCTCGATCGACGGTACCCAGCCGCCGCTCGGTTTTGGCCAGATTCACTACATCGAATTTACCCACTGGCGGGGCAAAGTCGGCGCGCCAGAATTTGCGGCCCTGACCAAGGCGATCCGGACGGTTGCTGCTTCGCCAAGTTCCGAGCTTCCCGTGGCAGAGCCTGCTCGACCGGCTGCGGGCCCCTCGCGCCGGGTGCTCCTGGTTGGGGGTGGTCTGGCGGTTGCCGGGCTGGGCGGTGGCATCTTCGCGTGGCTGGGAGGGCAATCGACGCGTGATCGCGATCCGACCACAATCGCGGTTTTACCGTTCGCCAATCTGAGCGGCGATCCCACGCAGACCTACTTCTCCGACGGGCTCGCTTCGGAAATCCGCACCGTGCTTGCGCGCAACCCGATGCTCCAGATTTTGGGCGGCGTTTCGTCCAACGCCATTCGCATGGGCAAGGGTGATGCGAAATCTATCGCCAGCAGTCTCGGCGTGGCGTTTCTGCTCGACGGGAACGTTCAAAAGGCCGGCGAAACCGTCAAGATCACCGCCAACCTCACCAACGGCAAGACCGGGTTGAGCAAATGGGCCAATTCGTTCGAGCGGCCGCTGGCCGACATCTTCGCGATGCAGGCCGAAATCGCGGCGGCGGTGGCTTCGGCGCTTGCAGCGACGATCGAGGCGGACTTCTCCACCCGCAAGGACGATCCGGTCGGCGGGACAAAGAATGTCGCGGCGTTCGATGCCTACCTGCGCGGCAAGGAACTGTTCGAGCTCCATATCAACGAGGGCAGCGAGCGCGCGGCCCTGGCCAAATTCGACGAGGCGATCGGAATCGATCCCAACTATGCTGCGGCGCGGGCCGCGCGGTCCCGGGTGTTGGTGGTCATCGCCAATCAGTATGAAACCAGCGCCCAGCGGGTGCGGTCGTTTGACGAGGCGATCCGCGAAGCGAGCCGGGCTACCGCGATTGCTCCGCAGTTCGCCCCCGGCTTTAGCGCGCTAGGCTATGCGCGGTTCTATGGTCGGCTCGACGTGAAGGGAGCGCGCAAACCGTTCGATCGGGCCTATTCGCTCGCCACCAACGACGTCGACGTGCTCAGCCGCTATGCGATTTTCTGCGCCCGCACGGGTCGGTTTGCCGAAGCCTCTCTGGCGATCGATCAGGCAACCGCGCTGGATCCGCTGAATGCGACGATATTCCGGACGCGCGGCAACATCAAATATGCAGCCCGCCAATACGAGGCCGCAATTGCCGATGGCGAGCACGCCCTGCAAATCAATCCCGAACGCAACAGCGTCCATGGCGATATCGGCGATTCCTATGTCATGCTCGGCAAGCTGGACAAGGCACGGCTCGCCTACGGGAAGGAAAAGAACAGCCTGATCGCGCTGACTGGGCTGGCCATCGTTGATCACCGTGAAGGCAACCAGGCAGCCGCGCAGGCGCATCTCGACCAGCTGGTGGCGGAACACGGCGACAACGCGCTCTACCAGAAGGCACAAGTGCTGGCGCAATGGGGTGAAGCCGACGCCGCCTTCGCGACCCTGACCGATGCCATCAGGCTCCACGATTCGGGGATGGTCTACCTGCTCAACGACCCGTTGCTCGATCCGATCCGCAAGGACGCGCGATTCAAGGCCTTGCTCTCGCAAACGGGGTTCGTATGATCGCAGGCGCAACCAAGGAGGGAAGAAGACATGAAGAAGCTAGTGATGTTGGCGACCGTGGCGGCTTTGCCGCTGGCACTCGCGGCTTGCGGGGAAAAAGCCACGGACGCGACGGCCGGGAGCGCCGAACAGGCGCAGGCCACCGCCGAAGCCGCGCCGATGGACGCCCCTTCCGCCGAGGCCACGGCTTCGAACGATCAGGGCAGCAACGATCAGGGCAGCAACGATCAGGGCAGCAACGATCAGGGCAGCAACGATCAGGGCGGCAAGGAGCAATAAGTTCGCCCAACCGGGCGAATTCCGCTGGAGCCGTTGAGCCAGACTCCCGCTTTTCCCCCGGTCGCGCTCACTTCACGGTCACGACCTTGTCAAGAACGAAGCTGTTCCTGGCCCTGGTAATCCAGCCCGTGAAGTTTTCGAGATTGACGAAGACCGACGGGTTTTTCTGGCCGGGGCGGAGGCTGGCGCCCCGCGCCGCCGCGCCGCAGCCATAGGCCCACGAGACGACCCCAACCTGGACGGTACGCTGTCCCATCCGCCGGATCACCGGACCGCCGCTGTCGCCGCGGCAGCTGAAGGTATTCGTCGATCCGCTTGTGGCTTGCTTGGGCGGGGGCGTTTCGGCACAGATGTTGTCGGCGCTTACCGCGGCGTAGAAGGGAATACGTCGGCACTCGGCGTTGTTCATGAACTTCAGCGCGCCGACTTGGAGATTCATCGCAGGAGCAAGCGGCGTGCCTGCGCTGAGCAGCCCGGCCTGGCTGGCGTTGCGAACGCGGGTGAAGCCCCAGCCCAGGACCTCGATCAGATCGGGTGATCCTGCCTGCTGATAGCCGGGAACCTCATCGGGCAGCAGGATCGATCGCCTTGCCGCGCCTTTGCCAAGCGGACGGATCTTGAGCAGCGCCAGATCGTTGCGCGGCGGCGACACCACCGGCTTGTCGCGCGAGGGAACGTAGCCCTGGTGATAGACCGCCGCAACGATCTCGTAGTCCCCTCCCGAGCCCCCGATCTCACGCAGCCTCTGGCTGCCAACATAGACCCTGCGGTGGGCGACCACGTTCAGGTCTTTCTGGACAACGCAGTGCGCCGCCGTCAGCACGATGTCAGGTGTGATCAACGAACCGCCGCAGCGATGCTCTTCCTGACCCGTCGAAAGCTGGTCGAGAAATTTTTTGTCCGAGCTCGAACCGTCCTTCATCCAGTCTTCAATCCTTTGAAGGCCGGAATACGGTCGCGCCGAATAGATTTGCACGGCCCAGGGGGCATATCCCGGACGTGCCGTGGTCCCTCCGCCGACCGCAAGTTGCGATCGCCCTTTTCCATAGTAGCTGCCCCCATACTCAATGTTCCAGCCGGCATTGTAATTCCATGGCTGTTCGCCAAGCGTGGGGTCCTCGAGGCCCGAGATCGCGCGGCACAGCACTCGCTCGACCACGCTCCGACACTTGGCGCGATCCACGACGCCATCGGTTGCGGGGGCCAGCAGCCCCGGATCGATGGGCGAATCCGACGTGATCGTGACGAAATCGTAGCGGCCCGTTTGATCGAAGATGAAAGGCTCCGCAGCGAAATTACCTTCAAACTCCGATCCTGGCGGTGCCGGGGCATCTTGAGGCGTCTCGATCACCCAGCCGATCTTGTGATCGGGCGCGATCATCAGGACATACACGAACTGCGGCTTCAGGTTTCTCTCGCCGACGCTGACCTTCAGCGACAACGGCCGTTCGATGGTCATCGTCGTCGAGTCGCTCGGCTCCTGGCAGTCCTTGCTGGGCACGCAATCGATCTTGATGGATGCGCCCCGCTGGAACACGGTGGTCTGGCCAAGACCGACGAGAGAATGCCGGCGCGAGAGCCGGCGCAAAGCGGTATCGAGGCCGACCGCAAAACTGCCATCGTCGAGCCTGCCAATAAAGATCGGCTCCGCATAGGCGGGCTCGTCGTAACCGGGAATCTCGTTCCAGTAGCGATAGGTCGAACTCGCGGTCGGATTGTTCATGTCGATCAAATAGAAATCGTCGGGCCATTTCGGATCCGCGCCGATTTCATACTCACTGGGCCAGCCGATCCTGACCCGGGGATTGGCACGCAGAATTTTCTCGATCTCGGCGGTGTGCTCGCCCAGTTCCTCGCGCATGCCGATCGCAACGCGGCCTTCGGCGAGGTTGGAGTTCTTAGGCGCAGTGACGATGGCGGTGGCGGGCGAAAATCCCACCCAGACCAGAACGAGGAACAACAGCAACGACCGGATCGAGCCGTTCCGAAGCAAGCCGATTCCAGGCGATCTTCGTTCCATGTAAGTCCCGACTCCCAAGGATCCCGGCGCGACGCCGCGCCAAAACTCCGGTTGCCGCAACGTGCCATGTTCAAACGGTTATGCAAGTCGTTGCAACGCATTACTGCGGCTATTGGGACCATATGAGCTTGTATGAGAATGGGGACCTGGCGGAGACGGAGGGATTCGAACCCTCGGTACAGATGTATCCGTACGACGGTTTAGCAAACCGTTGGTTTCAGCCACTCACCCACGTCTCCGGATCGCAGCAGCGAGGGCGCGCTATAGCGAGGGGTTTTGGGGTCGGCAAGCGCCGTGGGGCGGCCTGGGCGGACGGCGGCCGATTCGGTTCATCGCAAAACGGACTCGGATCATCGCCGGTTCATTGCGGGGCGGGCACGCTTGGTTTCTCTTGGAGATCAGGTGCGCGGTTGGGATCGTCGGGCGCCGGGCGGTTTACGCCAGATAGGGACGGGACACGGACGATGGGGAAAGCGAAATTTGCGCGCGGCACGCTGCTGGGGGGCGCGGTCGCGCTGGTCTTGAGCGCGGGGGCTTCGGCCCAGTCGCTCAAGGCGATCGATCCGAACCAGGGGATCAATGCGGATATCGCGCCTGCGACACAGGCGACGCCCGCGCAACCAGCCGCTGGAGCGGACTATGCCACCCCGGTGGGGTCGGAGGCGGGAACCATCCCGGCGCTGCCCGCCCAATCGCCGCCGACCCAACCCGCCACCCCCGCGGTGCCGAGCCAGGGCGCGACTTATCACAAGGACGACGTCATCGGCGCGGCCGAAGGCGTGTTCGGCAAGGGTGCCGAGGGCCTCGCCCGGCTGATCGCGGATGTGCTCAAGAAGCAGGGCGAGCCCAACGGCTATATCGTCGGGCGCGAGGCGGGCGGAGCGTTCGTGGTCGGACTGCGGTACGGTTCGGGGACGCTGTACCACAAGGTCGAGGGGCAGAAGCCCGTCTACTGGACCGGGCCCTCGATCGGATTCGACGCGGGCGCCAACGCGGGCAAGACCTTCGTGCTGGTCTACAACCTCTACGACAGCCAGGACCTGTACAAGCGGTTCCCGGCGGGCGAGGGGCAGGCCTATGTGATCGGCGGGTTCAACGCCAGCTACATGCGCCAGGGCGACGTGGTGCTGATCCCGGTGCGGATGGGCGTCGGCCTGCGGCTGGGGGTCAACGCGGGTTACATGAAGTTCTCCAAGACCGCCAAGTGGCTGCCGTTTTAACCTCGCACAAAAGCTGAGCAGCCGGGCGTCGCGCTTAGCTCGCGCCAGGTTGCTGGCGACGCGCGGAGGAGCGCGATCAGGCCACCGTCGCGCGCCGGATCGAGCAGGAATGCGGCGGGGCGGTAAGTGCGGTCAAGCCAGTCGAGCCGGACTTCGCCCGCGCTGGCGGCGTGATAGCGCGCCCATTCGGCCGAAGAATAGCGGTAGTAGCGCCCGTCGTACGCCACCCGCCACGCGGGGAAGCCAATGTCGATCGCCGGGCCGCCCCACGCGGAATTGACATAAATCGTGCCGCGAACGCCGGTCGCCTTGAGCGCGGCGAGGCACAGGCGGGGGATCGATTCGGTGAATTGGGTGGGCCGTGCGGCGACCGATAGCGCAACGGCGATGGCGAGCGCGGCGAACGTCGCCAGACCCTTGCGCGGCGAGAACCGGGTCCGCTCCTCGCCGGGCATCAGCGCCAGCGCCAGCGGCGGGATCAGCGCGATGCCCAGGAAGAACACGAACCGCACCGCGCCCGCGCTCAGCACCAGCAGGATCAACGCGGGCATGAAATCGAGCGGGGCGATCCGCGCGCGTCCGCGCCAGATCAGCACGATCGAAATCACGGCCACGCCCGCGAAACCGGGCAGGAAGCCGCGGTTGACCGGCGCCCACACCGGGAACCACTCGCTCGCCCCGTTGGCCACGCTCGCCGCCGCGTTGTGGCCCGAGATCGCGATGATCGAGAAGCCATCGGGGGTGGCAAACAGCGCCGCGGCCGCGATAGCCGCGAGCAGCGCGGGCGCGCGCGCGTCGAAGCTCCACCAGCGCAGCCGCACGCCGATCCAACCCGCTGCGGCGGTTGCGGCAAGGATCACCGTGGCCAACGAGACCGAGGGGTGGAGGTTCTGCCACGCCACCAGCAAGATCGCGCCGATGGTCGACGTGCGTGTCAGCGAGCCGGGGGTGTGGAGCAACAGCAGCAACAACCCCAAGCCCAGCCCGGCGAAGCTTTGTGGACGAATGCTGGCGGCGGGCAGCGCAAGCGCGAACCCCAGCGCGAGCGCCAACGCGATCGCCAGCGGGTCTGCCCCGCGCCGCCGTGCCGCTTCGCCCGCAGCAACGAACCCGCCCAGCCACAGCAGCGCGTCGAACACGCGCAGCCCGGTCCAGCCCCACGCCAGCCGCACCGCAGCCATGATCGCCTGACCGAGCCAGGCCACTGCGGGCAGGGGTTCGCCAAGATGGGTCGCGGCGAACGGTTCGGTCGCGATCGGGTGGCGCGCGGCCAGGATCAGTTCGCCCAGCTTGAGCTGCCAGAAGATATCGCTGTCGAACACCGGGCGCAGCAGCAACAGGGCCAGCAGCAGCGCGGGGACGAGCGCCGCCACGGCGATGCGGAATGGTGCGCTCGGCATCGTCGTTGCAGGCCCCGGATTGCGTTCGCTCGACGATCTAGGCGAATAACCTTGCCGAAACCACAACCGTACGGTTGTCGCGGCGCGGCATGGGGGGTATGCGCGCGCCGCCATGCTCGACACCCTGACCCAGCAACCGCCCGACGCGCTGCTCGCGCTGATCAAGCTCCACAACGCCGATCCGCGCCCCGGCAAGATCGACCTCGGGGTCGGCGTCTATCGCACCGGGCAAGGCGATACGCCGGTGTTCGGAGCGATCAAGGCGGCGGAAGCGCGCCTGCTTAAAACGCAGGATTCGAAAAGCTACCTTGGCCCCGAAGGCGACATGGGCTTCGTCCACGCGCTGATGCCATACATCTTTGGTGGCGATGATCCTGCGAAAGGCGGGCGGATCGAGGGGATGCAGACGCCGGGCGGCACCGGCGGGGTGCGGCTGGCGCTGGGGCTGGCCAAAAAGGCGGGGGTCGCGCGGGTGTGGATGGGCACCCCGAGCTGGCCCAACCACGCTCAGATCCTTGCCGATCTTGGACTGGAACTGAAGCCGTTCGCCCATTCCGGCGCGGACGGCGCGATCGACATGGATGCTTTGCGCGCGGTGATCGCCGCAGCCGGGCCGAGCGACGCGATCCTGCTCCACGGTTGCTGCCACAACCCGACGGGCATCGATTACGCGCCCGCACAGTGGGACGAGATCGCCGCGCTGCTCGCCGACAAGGCGCTGCTGCCGGTGCTCGATCTGGCCTATCAGGGCCTCGGCCACGGGATGGACGAGGATGCTTATGGGCTGCGCGCGGTGCTCGCCGCGGTGCCCGAGGCGCTGGTCGCCTATAGTTGCGACAAGAACTTCGGGTTGTACCGCGACCGCGTTGGCGCGTTCTACGTCATCACCGCCGAGGCGGGGCAGATGAGCGCTGCCTTGTCCAACGGCCATGCGCTGGCCCGGGCC
>JANMPV010000089.1:0-2239 GCA_031370045.1 Novosphingobium sp.
CCCTGATTGCGCCCGCGCCATCGACCCCGGATGTCGGCCAGCATCACGCTGCCGCCGTCGGCCACGATCAGCTTGCCGATCGCCGCGCCGAGCCCTTCGGCTCCGCCCGTGATCAGCGCGACCTTGCCATCCATGCGTCCCATCGTGACCACCCCTATCGATGCAGAATCGCGACGCCCGACAGCCCGGGGGCGCCATAGACGTGGCTGTATGCGGTCTTGGGCGCGTTCGGCACCTGCCGTGCGCCGCCACGACCGCGCAATTGCTGCACGTTTTCGTAAACCTGGCGCAGACCCGAAGCCGCGATCGGCTCGCCGCACGCCAGGCAGCCGCCATCGGTGTTGACCGGCAGCTTGCCATCGGGCTTGGTGCGCCCTTCGGCCAGCCACTGCTCCTGCTCGCCATCCTTGCAGAAGCCATTTTCGGCCATGTGCATGATCTCGGCCCCGCTCTCGGTATCCTGGAGCTGGGCGACATCGATATCCTCGGGCCCGATCCCGGCGAGTTCATAGGCCTTTTTGGACGCCAGCACGGTGGGTTTGCCACCTTCCTTGACGCTGACCGCGGGCTGGAACACCTCGAAGCTGTCGGGCGGACGGGTCTTGACCGCGACTGCGCCGATTTTGACCCCGTCGCTGCCCAGTTCGCGCATCTTCTTCTCGCTCGCCAGGATCAGCGCGACCCCGCCTTCGGCCGGCGAGCAGAACATGAACTTGGTCAGCGGATTGTTGATCATCGGCGCGTTGAGGATGGTGTCGAGATCGACCTCGCTGCGGCGCCACGCGTGATCGGTCCTGGTCCCGTTGCTGAATGCCTTTTCCGCAACCAGTCCCAGCGTGCGCTTGGTGATGCCGTAAAGCTGCATGTAGCGCTGGATCTTGAGCGCGAAGAACTGCGTGGTCAGCATCATGCCCGTCTGCCCGTACCATTCGGGCAGGCCATAGGCGGCGGGAGTCGCGTTGAATGCGCCGCGCGGATGCTTGTCGAACCCGACCGCCAGCGCCAGGTCGAACGCGCCCGATGCCACCGCCCACTGTGCCGAGGCCAGCGCGCTGCCGCCGGTGGCACAGCCGTTGTTGACGTTGATGAACGGCAGCCCGGTCAGCCCCAGGTCGTTGACCATCACATCGGCCGATCCCGACGAGGCCGAGCCACCATAGGCGCATTCGAGGTCCGCCCATTCGAGGCCGGCGTCGGCCAGCGCCTGACGCACCGCAAACACGCCCTGTTCGCGCCCCGATTTGCCTTCGGTGCGGCCGAACGGGTGGATCCCGGCGCCGATGATGTAAACAGGGCTCATGCAGTGTGCTCCGGCCGGAAGGCGAACGTGGCGCGGGTTGCGTCAAACGGGGTCAGCGTGAATTCCATCGCCATACCGAGCGTGAGATCGGCCAGCCTGGCGTCGACAATATAGCTTTCGACGATCACTTCGCCGGGAAGTTCGACATAGCCGACCAGATAAGGCTTGAAATCGTGCGGCCCTTCGCTGGGGCCTTCATACGGCGATTTGGGGCGAAAATCCTGACTGGTCCACGACCACAACGTACCGCGGCGCGACAGGGGATGGCGTTCCACGCCGACGGCGGCATCGCCCGTCGGCATCGGAAAGACGATCTCGCCCGATGGCAGCGCGCCACCGATCAACCGGGGCTCGGCCTCGTTGGTCCACAAATCCGGCGCGATGGGTGCGAGTTGCTTCGTAAGGGTCTCGATCATGCCGCCTCCGCATATTCCGCAAGGATCGCGTCCTCGTCGCCGAACAGTCGCGCCAGCACCAGCACCCGTTTGAGCGCATGGCCGATCGCCAGATCGTCGGTGATGCCCATGCCGCCGTGAATCTGTACCGCCTCGCGCGCGATGCGATCGGCCTGGTCGCCGACATAAGCCTTGGCGCCGGCCGCCGCGCGCCACCATGCGTCTCCGCCGTCAGCCGCACTGAGAGCGACGCGGTAGACCATCGACCGGCTCTGTTCGAGCGCGGCATAGCATTCGACCAGGCGATGCTGGAGTGCCTGGAACGAGCCGATCGGCACGCCGAACTGCTCGCGCTGCTTGGCATAGACGATGGTATCGTCGAACAACCGCTGGGCGAGACCAAGCATTTCGGCGGCCGCCAGCAGGCACGAGGGCGAGACTTTCTTCACTTTCCCTCGCTTACGCTTCGGGTTAGTGTCGAGTACCGCTTGAAACCCTGAGTACCCTGCTCAGCGGGCAGCGCTACTCCATCACTTCCACCACA
>JANMPV010000182.1:0-6131 GCA_031370045.1 Novosphingobium sp.
CACCCGTATTGCTGTGCCCGAAGAACGCTCGCTGCTCGAACGCGCCGCTCCGCGCTTCGGCTTTGCCGCTCCCCCGGTTCCTAAGCTGCCCGAGGCCGCGTTCGTGCCGCCGCCGGTGGCTGCGGCGGCAATAGCCGCGCCCGGTGTCCAGCTGCGCCCCGCCGTCGTTGCACCGTTTGCACCGACACCGCTTGTTGCCGCAAAATTGCCGTTCTCGGGCGAGCGCCATCCGATCGATCGCGAGCATCTGCGCACCGCCGGGTTCATCGTGCCTGGCGATCCGGTGAGCGCGCTGCTTGAGGAATTCCGCCTGGTGAAGCGCCAGATTATGCTGGTCGCCGCCGAATCGCGCGCCGGGATCCGCGCACCGCACGGCGAGCGTATCCTGATTGCATCGGCCCACACCGGCGAGGGCAAGACCTGGTGCGCGGTCAACCTGGCGCTGGCGATCGCGGCCGAAAAGGACAACGAGGTCCTGCTGGTCGACGCCGATTTCGCCAAGCCGAGCGTGCTTTCGACGCTGGGCCTGCCAGGCGGGCCAGGGCTGATGGACGCGCTTGCCGATCCCGCGCTGGCGGTCGAGGACTGCGTGCTGGGGACCGACGTCGCCGGGTTATACGTTCTGCCGGCAGGCCGCACGACCAATTCGGATACCGAGTTTCTCGCCGCCAACCGCGCCGCGCAAGTGCTCGAGCGGCTCTCGGACCAGGCCCCCAACCGCCTGATTATTTTCGATTCGCCGCCCGTGCTGGCAGCATCGCCCGCAGCGGAGCTGGCCTCGATCGTCGGCCAGACGCTGATCGTGGTCCGCGCCGAGCGGACCGGCGAGGCGGCGCTCCAGGATACCATCTCGCTGCTGTCGGGCTGCGAGGACATCAAGCTGCTGCTCAACGGAGTCCAGTTCTCGCCGACCGGGCGTCGCTTTGGATCGTACTATGGGTACGGGGGATGACGACGATGCCGCCGAAGATTTTTGGGGCCAGGATTTTGTCGGCCATGCTGCTGGGCGGCGCACTCGCCACTGTCGCGGTGCCAGCCCATGCGCGTGAGGCGAAGGCCGCGTCCGCCAAGGAAGAGGCGCCCCGTCAGAAAAGCCGCACCGCCGATGGCGCAAGGACTTCGGTGACGCCTTACCTCGAGGTGTCGCAGGTCGTCTTTGCCGAACTTTCGCCGGGTAGCGACGTGCTGACCTACACCAACCTCGCTGCGGGCGTGGATGCCGAGATCGCCGGGCGCAACACCCAAGGCGCGGTTTCGCTGCGCTATGAGCGGCGGATCGGGTGGGGCAAGACCGATCCAAACGGCGATGTGATCAGCGGTCTGGCGCGGGTCGCCAGCCAGATCGTGCCGGGTACGCTGCGGATCGACGCGGGCGCACTGGCGACCCGCGCGCGGGTCGATGGCAGCGGTGGCGCCAGCCTCAATCCGCTGGTCTCGCGCGGCGACAGCTCGAGCCAGATTTATTCGTTCTACGCCGGGCCGACGCTGACCACCCACGCCGGTGACGTCGCGCTCGCCGCGTCGTATCGCGCCGGATATACCCGGGTCGAAGACCCCAAGGGGTTCCGCTCGGCGCCCGGGGTGCCCGCAGTGGATATCGTCGACGATACCCTGAACCAGGCCGCAACGCTTTCTGCCGGGGTCCACCCCGGCGACGTGCTGCCGGTCGGCGTCACCGCCTCGGCGGGCTGGGCGCGCGAAGATATTTCCAACTTCGATCAGCGGATCGACCAGAAATACGCCCGGCTCGACTTTGTCTTCCCGGTCTCGCTCGATGTCGCGCTGCTTGCGGGGGTCGGTTACGAGGATGTCGAGATTTCAAGCCGCGACGCGCTGCGCGATGCGAATGGGCTTCCGGTGATCGGCAGCAACGGCCGCCTGCGCACCGACAAATCGGCTCCACGCCAACTCGCCTACAACGTCGATGGTCTGATCTACGACGCGGGCGTGATGTGGCGCCCCTCGCGGCGCACCGCGCTCGAAGCGCATGTCGGCAAGCGCTATGGCAGCACCAGCGTCTATGGCACGTTCGCCTATGCGCCCGACGCGCGCAGTTCGTTCAACGTCTCGGTCTATGACAACGTTTCGGGCTTCGGCAGCACGGTGCGCCGTGCGCTCGAAGACCTGAGCACCGATTTCGAAACCTCGCGCAATCCGCTGACCGGCGATCTCAACGGCTGCGTGATAACCCGGGCCAACGGCTCGTGCCTCAATTCCGCGCTCAGCTCGGTCGCCGCCGCGACCTTCCGCGCTCGTGGCATCTCGGCTAGCTACAACCTCACCCTCGGGCGGATCAACGCCGGAATCGGCGCGGGTTACGATCGGCGCAAGTTCATTGCCGCGCCGGGCACTGTGCTGGCGCTGGCCAACGGGGTGATCGATGAGAACTACTTCGTCGCGGGCTATCTTGGCGCGCGGCTCGATGAACGTTCATCGCTCAGCGCCAATATCTACGCCAACCGCTTCCTGAGTGGCCTGTCCACCGCCGGCGATGCCACCGCGCTGGGCGTGAACGCTTCGTATTTCCGCAACCTCACGGATCGCCTCAGCGCAACCGCAGCGGTCGGGATCGACGCGATCGACCGCCAAGACCCCTTCATTGACCAGTCCGGCGTCTCCGCCCTGCTTGGTCTGCGCTACTCGCTGTAAGCCTGGAGAGCTAAGATGCACGAGGATTTCTACGGGTTTACTGGGCGGCCGTTTCAGCTCACTCCGGATCCTGCATTCTATTTCGAGAGCGCGACGCACCGCAAAGCGCTGTCGTACCTGGGCTATGGCCTGGCGCAGGGCGAGGGCTTCATCGTCATTACCGGCGAGGTCGGCGCAGGCAAATCGACGCTGGTCGCGCATCTGATGGCGACGATCGATCGGGCGCGGCTGACCGCCGGGCAGATCGTGACCTCGGCGCTCGATGGCTCGGAGATGGTCCATGTCGCGGCGCAGTGCTTCGGGCTGGACGTGGCGGGCAAGGACAAGGCTTCGGCGCTCAGGGCGATCGAACTGTTCCTCCATGCCGAGGCGCGCGCCGGACGGCGCTGCCTGCTGGTGGTCGACGAGGCGCAGAACCTGTCGATCGGCGCGCTCGAAGAGCTGCGAATGCTGTCGAACTTCCAGCTCGGCAGCCACCCCCTTTTGCAAACGCTGCTGCTCGGCCAGCCTGAGTTCCGCGCGATGCTGGCCCACAGCGACGCGTTGGAGCAATTGCGCCAGCGGGTGATCGCCAGCCACCATCTCGATGCGATGGAGCCGGGCGAGGTCGGGTCCTATATTGAGCACCGCCTCAAGCGCGTCGGCTGGCAGGGCAATCCCGCGATTGACGCGCGCGTCTATGCCGAACTGGCCCGGGCCACCGGCGGCGTGCCGCGGCGGATCAACCAGGTGATGGCGCGGCTGCTGTTGCTCGGCGCAGTCGAGCAGCGCGAGCGGATCGATCTGGCCGCGCTTGAGGCGGTTCTCGCCGATCTGGCGCGCGACAGTGCAGTTCCGGTTTCGGCTTCAACGGCAGTGGCCCCTCCCGTCGCGGTGGAATCCGCTGAACCGGCGGTCGTCGCGTTCCCGCCCAGGCAGCACCGCCATCCCCAACCGGAGCTGCCGCTGGCGGCGCAACCGATTGCTCCGGCAGGTCCGACGATTGTCGATATCGAAGCCGCGCTTGCCACCCGCGATGCGCTGATCGCCGAGTTGCAGGAAGCTGTGATCGAGCTGTCCGATGCGGGCGAGGCTGTTCCGGTCGCGGTCGAGGACGGCAAGCAGGAACAGGTCCTTTCGCTGCTCGCCGGGCTTGAAGCGCGGATCAACGGGATCGAGGGTCGGCTGTCCGAGCAGGAGCACACCTTGCGGCACACGCTGACCATGCTGATCGAGTGGATCGAAGACGACGACCAACAGCGCCACGCGGCCTGAAATCTGTGACTTCCGAGGTCTCCCCTTGCCCGCTCATGTCGAGCGAAGTCGAGACACGTCGCGCTTCGGGGCAGTGTAGCGCGCGATCCCTCGACGACGCTCGGGATGAGCGGGGTTGGGGTTGGCCATGAACGTAATCAACACATTTTCCGCTCCCCAAAGCGAACCCGCCATCAACGGGCTGTCGATCGATGTCGAGGACTGGTTCCAGGTCGGCGCGTTCGAGAGCACGATCGCCCGCTCTTCATGGGACAGCCTTGAATCGCGGGTTGAGGCGAATTGCGAACGGGCGCTGGCGTTGTTCGATGTCGCGGGGGTCAAGGCGACCTTCTTCACGCTCGGCTGGATTGCCAAGCGCCATCCCGGCGTGATGCGGCGGATCGTCGAGCAGGGCCACGAATTGGCCAGCCATGGCTGGGACCACACTCGGGTTTTCTTGTTCGATCAGCGCAGCTTTGCCGAAGACTTGCGCCGCTCACGCGGCACGCTGGAGGATATCGCCGGCCAGGCGGTGACCGGCTATCGCGCGCCCAGCTTCTCGATCGACGCGCGCAATCCGTGGGCACACGAAGTGCTTGCGCGAGAGGGCTATGCCTACAGCTCGTCGGTCGCGCCGATCGTCCACGATCACTATGGCTGGCGCGAGGCTCCCCGGTTTGCGTTCCGTCCGGTCGCCGGATCTCCGCTGATCGAAATCCCCGTCACCACTGCCGAGTTCGCCGGACGGCGGATTGCGGCGGGGGGAGGGGGCTTCTTCCGGGTGCTGCCCTATGCGCTGACCCGCTGGGCGATTCGGCAGGTCAATGCCGAGGGCCGCCCGGCCGCGTTCTATTTCCATCCGTGGGAGATCGACCCCGAACAGCCGCGCGTCGCCAATTCGCCACTGCGCTCGCGGTTGCGCCATTATACCAACCTTGCGGGCATGGAGAGCAAGCTGCGGCGGCTGACGGGTGAATTTTCGTGGGGGCGGATGGATGCGCTGGCAGCGCGCGAAGCCGTGTTGGTCGTATGAACGCCGCCTCGCTCCTGCGCGCGCCGGTGGTGCGGCTTGCTGACTTGCGCGATCCGATGGAGCGCGACCGGATCGACGATTTTCTCGATACGCAGCCCGAGGCGACGCCCTTTCATTCGCGCGCCTGGCTGGGTGCGGTCGAGCGCGCCACCCGCCACACCGCCCACGTCCTGCTGTGCGAGGAGCGGGGCCGGACCGTCGGGTTGCTCCCGCTCCACCGCGCCAGTTCGCTGTTCGGCGCGGCGCTGGTCTCGACCGGGTTTGCAGTCGGCGGCGGCATCCTCGCCGAAACCCCGCGCGCTTCCGCGATGCTGGCGGGCGCAGCCGAAGAACTGGCGGCGCGGCTGGCCTGTCCAGCAATCGAGCTGCGCGGCGGGGTGCTGCCCGAGGCGCGGCCCGGCTGGCATGTTCGCCACGATTCACATGCGGGCTTCGTTGCTCCGTTGGCGGCGGATGAGGACGCCCAACTCCTTGCCGTCCCGCGCAAGCAGCGCGCCGAAGTGCGCAAGGGCCTCGCCAATGCGCTGGAAGTCCGCGTCGGTAGCGGCGCGACCGACCGCGCGCTGCACCATGCGGTCTATGCGACAAGCGTTCGCAATCTGGGCACCCCGGTATTCCCTCGCGCGCTGTTCGCCGCGGTGCTCGAAGCGTTTGGCGACGATGCCGATATCCTCACAGTGCTCAATGATGGCGCGCCGGTGGCGAGCGTGCTTAGCCTGTATCACAGCGGCGCGGTCATGCCGTACTGGGGTGGAGGCACCGCCGCTGCCCGCCCGCTGCGTGCCAACGACGCGATGTATTACGCGCTGATGTGTCACGCCCGCGCGCGGGGTTGCATCCGGTTCGATTTCGGGCGCTCGAAGACCGGGTCGGGTGCGTTCCATTTCAAGCGCAACTGGGGTTTCGAAGCTCAGTCAATGTCCTATGCCGCATGGACCGCGAGCGGCACCGCCCCGCGCGATGCCGATCCCACCAGTCCGCGTTATCAGGCGATGATCGCGGCGTGGAAGCGCCTGCCGCTGCCAATTGCCAACCGCATCGGCCCGGTGATTTCGCGCGGACTCGCGTGATGGGCGAAATCCTGTTCCTGGCGCACCGCATCCCGTTTCCGCCCGATCGCGGCGACAAGATCCGCTCGCACCACATCCTCAAGGCGCTGGCGAAGCTGGCCGCGGTACACGTCGGCACGTTCGCCGACGACGAGCAGGATTGCGAT
>JANMPV010000231.1:0-2809 GCA_031370045.1 Novosphingobium sp.
GAGGCCGGAGCAAGCAGGCTGCGCGCGCTCTTGCGGCAGATTCCGAGCAGGCCCGACTGGCTGCCGTCGCGTTTGCGCAGGACATGGCCGAGCTGGGTCAGCATCCCGTCGTTGAGCCAGCGCAACAGCGCCGCGCCTTCCCGATCCTTGGCATGATCGGCGATCCGCTCGGCATCGGCCAGCATCGCCTCCTGGAGCCGCAACCAATCAGCCACCGCTGCGTGGACGTCGCCCAGCACCGTAGCCAGCGAAGCGGCAAGCAGGCGGCGCTGGCGCGCATCGCCGCGTTCGGTTTCGAGATAGACCACCGATTCGCGCGACTCGCCGACGCTAACCTGGGCACCATCACCAGCTTGGGCACCAGCCTCGCCGGGCAATTCGCTGAGGCGGCCTTTGGAATCGCGCCGCACCGTGATCACCGGGTGGACCAGCCGCTCGATCGTCAACCCCAGCTCGGTGACCGCAGCGGCGATCGAATCGACCAGGAACGGCATGTCGTCGTTGATCACTGCCAGCCGCAGGAATCGTTGCCCGGCGCTGCCGCCAACGCTTTCCAGCGCGATCCCCGGCTCGCCTGGCTTGCGCTCGGCCATCGCGGTCAGCGCGAACGCTGCGGCATCGGCGAGGCGCGCGGCGTCCATCCCCTCAACCTCGCCGGGGAGCAGCGAGTCGGCAAAACGCGCCGCAAGCGCCACGACCATCGGCTTGGCTTTGCCCAACGCTATTGGGCGCGAGGCGGTGACGCGCGAGCGGGGGGCGGTGAGCGGGGCGTCGTTCATGCCTGCGCAGGTCTCCGGGCGCCTGGGATGGCGCGGCGCGGCTCTATTATTTTATTGCGGCCGCTTGATGCATTAATTCGCATCGTAGGCTCGGGCGCGGCAGGGGGCAACCGGGTAAATCGCCTTACAATCCCTCTACCGCCGCCATCGCCAGTTCGAGAGAGTGGACCCGCCCGGTGGGGTCGTAGGTCGAACCGGCGAAGATCAGTTCGTCGGCGGCGGTGCGTTCGATGAACGCAGCGATACGGGGGCGGACCGTTTCGGGCGAGCCGACGGCGCTGGCTTCGCGGAAGCTTTCGAGCATCGCCAACGCTTGTGGGGGCAAGGTCTGGCGATAGCCTTCGACCGGCGGCTTGAGCTTGCCCGGGGTGCCGGTACGCAGCGCCACGAACGCCTGGTCCATCGACGAGCCCAGCAGCACCGCCTCGGCGTCGCTGTCGGCGGCGATGACGTTGATCGCCGCGACGACATAAGGCTGGGCGAGTTTTTCTGACGGTCGGAACTCGCGGCGGTACAGCGCCAGCGCCTGATCGAGCGCTGCGGGGGCGAAGTGTGAGGCAAAGGCATACGGCAGCCCCAGCATCGCCGCCAGTTGCGCTCCAAACAGGCTCGATCCCAGAATCCAGATGTCGATGTTGGCTCCTTGGCCCGGCGTCGCCTGAAGCGGCAGCCGGGGATCGCCCGCGAACAGCGCCTGCAGCTCGACCACGTCGCTGGGAAACGCCTCGGCGGCGCGCATCAGATCCTTGCGGAGCATTTGGGCGATCCGCCCGTCGGCACCCGGCGCCCGGCCCAGGCCAAGGTCGATGCGCCCGGGAAACAGCGCGTCGAGCGTGCCGAACTGCTCGGCGATCACGAACGGCGAATGGTTGGGCAGCATGATCCCGCCCGAGCCGATGCGGATAGTCGAGGTGGCGTGGCCGATGTGGGCGAGCGTCACCGCGGTGGCGGCGCTGGCGATCCCCGCCATGCCGTGGTGCTCTGCCACCCAGAAGCGATGATAGCCGAGCCGTTCGGCCGCCTGGGCGAGCGTTGCGGCACTGGCAAGCGCGTCGCCAATGCTGCCGCCTTCGACCACGGGCACGAGATCGAGAACCGAAAAGCGCGTCATCGGCCTTCGACCGGCCTGGACGGATTGGACGGCCTGGACGGATTGATCGGCGCAGGCGCATCGCCAAGCTGGGCAAGATAGCCCTTCGCCGTCTCCGCCGCCTGGCTCCCCGGCGCGACCAGCATCGCCGATTGCCACGCCTTGCGCGCCGCCGGTTCGCGCCCGTCGAGCATCGCGATCACTCCGGCCTCAAGCCCGATCTCGGGATCGGTCGGGGCCAGCGATCCGGCAACCTCGATCTGGCGCTGCGCGGCGGCGAGGTCGCCCCTGCGGCGGGCGACGGTCGCGCCGAGCAGCCACGCGTCGGACTCGTCGGGCGCATCGCGCTGCGCCGCGGCGAGCGCTTCGACTGCGTCCGCAAGCCGATCGAGTGCGACGAGCGCACGGGCGCGGTCGATCTGAGCCTGACCGCGCGCCAGCGGCCCGATGCCGGGCACGCCGACTGCGGCGTCGAGGTGGTTCAACGCGCGATCGGCATGGCCGCCCGCCAGCGCAGCGTTGCCGGCCTGCGCGAACAGCGCCGAGCGGCGTGCGTCATCGGCGGTCGGGGCCAGCTGAGCGGCCTCGGCGAAGGCGCCCTCGGCGGCATCCCAGCGCAGCAGTACGGTGTAGACCTGGCCGAGGCATTCGAGCGGCTTGGAGCGGCCCGCGCCCTTGGCTGCGGCGACCCAGGCAGAGGCTTCGGCGAGCGAGGTCGCAGGGTCCTTCCCGGCCCGCTCGATGCACAATTGCAGGCGATCGTCCTCGACGGTAGGCTTGGTCGGCGATCGTGCGGGGACGGCAACGGCGACGGGAGCTTCGATCGCGGCTTGCGCGAACAGGGGAAAAGGTAAGGGCAACTGGAGCGGACTTTCTGAAATCATGGGCCTGGTTCCGCCAGCGCCGCGATGGTGCGCAGCAGCAGCGCGATGTCGCAATC
>JANMPV010000242.1:0-4924 GCA_031370045.1 Novosphingobium sp.
GCATTGGCACCGCGAACTCCGGCGGCGAGGAGCGTGTTATCGAGCGGATCGGCAGCGCGCGCGCCGATGCCGTCGGCGTGAGCGTCAAACCCGGCGGCTACGGAGATATTTCCGCCCACCGTGATCGAGCCGCCGGTGGCACCATTCTGCGCGTTGAGGGTGAGCCTACCGCGAAACGTATCGGTTCCGGTCACCGTCAGCGCCCTGCTGGCGGCCGCATCGACGTCGCTCAGGAACGTTGCGTTGCTGATCGCCAGATCGCCTTTGGCCCCGCCGCGCGAGAGATCGATCACCCCACCCGGGGTATCGTGTCCGGACGAAAGCGTGATCTTGCCGCCGACGATATTGGCGCTGGAGGCGGAATTGTAACCCAGGTTGCCCGAAACGAGCATCGTCATCGCGTCGTTCCTGGGAACCGCGACAAGGTAGATCCCCTGCGGTGTTGCCGAACTGCTGTTGTTGACCGTCCCCGTGGTCGAGCCGGTGTGGACCACGCCGTTGGGATCGTCGGTGCCGTTGCTCACAACGATATCGAACAGCCCGTTGTTGATCTTGATATCGACTGCACCCGCGGCAACGTAGGCGGTCGAACCGTTGCTCGTCACCGAACCCGCCTGGACCACCCGCGGCGCGACCAGCGCGACGTAGCTGTTGCTTTGCGATGCACTGATCGAAGCACCGCTGGAAACGGTCACCGAACTGCCGACAGCGGCCTGGCCGAAGCGGATTTCGCCGTTGGATCCCAGAAATTTCTGCCCATCGGGAGCAGTCGAGGTGACCTGAATCGGATTGGCGGTAAGGACCAGGCTACCGACGTCGATCGTCGCGCCATTGCTGATTACCCAGCCGCCCGGATTGTAGAACCAGATTTTGCCCTGCGGGTCCGACTGGACCCGCCCGCTGATCGCCAGCGTTCCCGATAATGGCGACGACGACACCCGATTGAGCACGGTATAGGCCCCGCCGTCGCGCGCAAAAGTGTGCGTGGTTCCCGAGTTGAGAAAGACCGTGTTGTCGGTCACCGCCCAGTCGATCAGCGCATCGTTGGCGGTGACGTTGAAGCTGTCGGAGGTGGTGGTACGAACCGGCGCATCGGCCCCGAACTGCACCGTCGGCGTGCCGTTAACCGCCTGCGCGCGCGCCTGCTGCGGGATCGCCGCCAGCGCGAGCGCCGCCGCCGAAATCGAGACACCAGCCAGCAACCGGGCAAGGCCGGATTGCGCGATCATCCGGTGGCGGTGCGGCAGAGGGCCGCCGATCGTCATCGCGGTACCGGGCTTGTGCTGCGCCACTTGCCGCTTGGTCATCATCAACCCTTCTCGATCAATAATCTCTTGCCGGCTCCATGGCTTACCACCGCCACGGAGCCAGCTGCATGGTAAAGTTCACCAGAAAGCGGACGTCGCCCTTGGCGTTCGACGCGCCGAACGCATTGCGCAGCGGAACCGCCACCACCGCATCTAGCCTTGCCGCATCGCGGATCGTCGCGCGAACGCCTGCGCCCGCCGAATAGAGCTTCTGTCCGCCGACGCCGTTGAACGCGACGTCCTCGTTCCACACCCGGGCGACGTCGAAGAACGCATAAGGCTGGAACGCGAACCCGCCCGCGGTGCGCGGCAGCAGCGATCCGACCCGTACCTCGCTGCGCACCCCCACACCGCTGTCGCCGATGATCGCGCCGGGATCGTAGCCGCGACCGACGGTGTAGTTTCCGCCCGAAAACTCTTCGTAGCTGAGCAGCGCATGGGGCGCGTATTGCGCGCGCGGGGCCAGCGCGATGGTCAGGTTGCGCAGCGGGCGCCAATCGACCTCGCCGGCGCCGCGCAGCACGAACGCGGTCGGATCGCCTTCGATCCGGCTGGGCGTCGGCGCTCCCGGAGCGATGCAGCCCAGCGTGGTGCCGCCGCAACTCGGGCTCGCACCCAACACGTCCACGCCCTGGCGCGCCTCAAGACTCGCTACCCACGACCAGTTGGGTTCGAGCGCGGTGAAACAGTCGCGGCCCGAGATGCTGTCCGGGCTGACGCCGTTGGCATCGAGCCGGACGAACGCCACGCGCAACCTGTCCTTGTTGAGTTTGATCGCGCCGAAATCGACGTCCTGGTCGATCAGATCGAAGCCGATCGCGCCAGAAACGTTCTGGGCCTGACGGCGCACGAAGGGATAGGCGGCCTCAAGCGACGCAATCAGGGTGCGCGATTCGATGTTGGGGTTGTTGGCGATGGTCGGGCGGGTCCAGCCGTAAGTGAAGTCGCCGCGAAAGGTCAGTCCTTCGGCTCCGACGCGGAATTCGTGACCCGCCTGGAGCACCACCTGCTCGTCGAAATCGGCGGTGGTGAAAACGCTCACCGTGGTTGCATCGCCCAGACCGGTCAGTCCGGAAAGCTGCGCGCGGCCCAGTCCGCTCCACCGCCCGACCGACTTGCTGCCCAGGTTCTGAGCCGTGAAATCGGCATAGAGCGGTGTGCGTCGCACCGTCACCTCGCCGACCACCTCGCCCGGCGATCCTTCGATCGGACGCAGCGAAAGGCGCAAGTCGAGCCCCGGAATATCGCGCGCCAGCAGCAGGTACCGCTCGGCCCGGCGCGTGTTGAACACCTCGTCCCGGGTGAGTTTGGAAATGTACCGCACCAGCAGCTTTTCCGAAGCCCCGGCATCGCCCTTGACCTGCACCTTGCTCATCCGCGCGAGCAGGACGTCGAGCTTAACATGCCCGCTCTCGATTGTCTGCGGCGGCACTTGGACCGCGGCGAGATAGCCCGCCGCGCGCAACTGGGTCGCTGCCCGGTCACGGATTTCGCAGATCACCGCGACCGGCTGATCGGTGCCGATGTAGGGTCGATAGCTTTGCGTCAGATCGACTTCGGGGATTTTTTCGATCCCGCTGAAATCGACCGATTCGACCTTGAGCCGGATCCCCGCAAAGTCCGGGCTGGCGAGCGGGCACGGCGCTCGCTCAACCTCGCCGGTGTCGACCGAAACCGGCGCGCGCTGTTGTTCCAGCGTGCCGTCGCGGACCCCGCGCTCGATCTCCTCGCGGGTTGGCGGTGAGACGGTGGGCGTGGCCTGGGCAAGCGCCGTCCCACCCACTGCGAGTGCGGCAAAGGCAAACATCCCGGTCGCAGCTGCTTTTAAACGACCCACGCCAATGGGCATGGTGTCAGCGGACATATCGCACTCGCATTGCTACCCACCTCATCCGGCTGCGGCCTCGCTTGGGCCGAGCGTATCGGCGAGCATGTCGAACTGGACCGCGCAGCCGTTGGCGAGCAGCAGGCTGCCCAGATCCACGGCGTTGTCGGGAATGGCGTCGGGGGCGAGGCTGACGATCTCGAATTCGACCGTCGGCTCGCTCGCGGAATCACCGTTGATCCGATAGCTGCGCCCGGCCACCAGCGGCAAGCTGCCGTTCGGCCATGAAATGCCCGAGGTTTGCGGCGGAAACTGAAGGCGGACCATCGCCCCGCCCTCGGCTTCGCTCAGCCACGACAGCCGCTGCGCGCCGTTCGCCCCGCGCCACAGATAGACCCCGCTGCCCTGCGGCACACAGACTTTGCCGCCCTTGTCGATATCCGCCACCCACACGCTTTTCGGCGCTATCGGGGCTGGCCCGGCGGGCATGATGCCGCGCACCGCACCGGCGCGGATCGTGCGCGGGTTGCTCAGCGTGCGCGAGAGCACGTTGACCATCCCACGGTCGCGCAGCACCTGGCTGTCGATCGCATAAGTCGCCTTGCCCTTCATCACCCGGGTGCCGACGCGATCGAGCACGGTCAGCACGTCACCCTCTTGCAAGCTGACCGATGCGCCTACGGCCAGCTTCATGCCCTTGGGAAACTTGGTGGTCGAGGGCCCGGTCGCCCGAACCACGATTGCCTGGGCGCAGGCGCTGCCCGCCACGACTGTAGCGGTGACGAGAGCGATCGCTACGAGCGCGGCGCGCGCGATGGGCTGGCTCACCGTCCGCTTCCCGAAGCCGGGAGTGCGGAATTGGCGAACACATCGAGTTGCGCGGTGCAGCCTTTTTCCGCCAGCATTCCGGCCACCCCCAGATCGTCGGTGGGGATCGTGGCCAGCAGATGCAGGACCAGGGTGACCGAAGGCCCGACCGGATCGCTGAAGGTATAGCGCCCGCCCTCGACCACGGGTAGCGCCGCGCTGGGCCACAGCTTGAGCGGATTGCCCTTCTTCCAAACGATGTCGACCGGCTTGCCGCCGACAGGAGTGAGCTTGGCGTTGGCCTCTTCGCTCCGGTTGGGCCGCCACAGCACCAGCGAGGCCGGGTTGGCCACGCAATAGGCGCCGCCCTTGCTGACATCGATGTACCACACGCTGTCGGGCGCGTTGGGCGCACCCGCGGCGCGCGCCGGGCCGGGCGCGCCGCGCACTGCTCCGGTGCGGGTCCGCACGCCGTTGTTCGAGATCGCTCCAGCCACCCGTGTGATTGCTCCGCCATCGCGGCTGATGCTGCCATCAAGGGTGAAGCTGCCCGGTCCGGCCAGGATCCGCGTCCCCGCCTTGTCGAGCACGGTCAGCTTGTCGCCAGATTTGAGCGTGACCTTGGCATTGGCCGCCAGCTTCTTGCCCTGCGGATATGTCACCGCCGAAGGCCCGCTGGAACGCACGATCACCGACTGCGCCTGCGCCGCGCTCGCGCCGAGCGCAATGCCCGCCAGCACTGCCCCCACGAAAGCAATCCGGGCCGCCGATTTCCTAGCCGAGAACATAGCTCTCTCCTTTGCCTGTCGCGCGCAATCGTTCGAACAGATTGCCCAGGGCGTCGTCTTGCCCGAACTGGGCGAGTTTGGTTGTGAGTCGCTGCACAAGCGATGAATCGCCTGCGGCATGCGCCTCGACAAGATCGTTTACCACCGCGCGTTGCTCTTCGGCGAGATCGGGGACCACCTCGAATACGTCGACCGGG
>JANMPV010000257.1:0-6886 GCA_031370045.1 Novosphingobium sp.
CCCGACAGAACGAGCAGATCGCGCGACATCAGGCGAGCTTGAGGATCATCTTGCCCTGGTTCGATCCCGCGAACAGCCGCATGAACGCGGGGTAGGCGTTCTCGATGCCTTCATCGATGTGTTCATCGACCACCAGTTTGCCCTGCGCGGCCCACTGCCCCAGCTGCGCCCCGCCTTCGCCAAAGCGCGCGACGAAATCCATCACCAGCAGGCCGCGGATCGAGGCGCGCTTGACGATCAGCCTCCACAAATTTCGCGCACCCACAGGCTCGGCGGCGTTGTATTCACTGATCAATCCGCACAGACCGACGCGCGCCCCCATGTTGAGGTTCATCAGCCCGGCATCGAGGATAATCCCGCCGATGTTCTCGAAGATGACATCCACCCCGTTCGGCGCGGCTGCGGCGATGGCGGCGGTCAGCGCGGCTTGGTCCTTGCCGCGATAATCGATCGCCGCATCGAATCCATAACGCTCGGTCAGCCGCGCGCACTTTTCCGCGCCGCCTGCGATGCCGATCACGCGGCAGCCATGGATTTTGGCGAGTTGTCCGACGATCGATCCAACCGCGCCTGCCGCCCCAGTCACCAGCACGGTGTCGCCCGGCTTGGGCTCGCATACCTCGAACAAGCCGAAATAGGCGGTCATCCCCACCGCGCCGAACAGCGAGAGGTAGTTGGTAATGCTGGGGACCGCGCCCGCATCGATCGGCTGGCTAAAGCCGCCCGCCGCGCCGACCGAGTATTGCTCGATCGCATTGAGCCCCATCACCCATTGGCCCGGCGCAAAGCCATCGGCCCGGCTCGCCTCGACCACGCCGATCGTGGACGCGCGTACTGCCGCGCCCAGCGGGATCGGTGGCATATAGCTGTCGGCATCGTCCATCCACCCGCGCATCGCCGGATCGAGCGAGGCGTAGTGGTTGCGGATAAGAAACTGGCCCTCGGCAAGTTCAGGTACAGCTTCTTCAACCAGGGCAAAGTCTTCGGCGACCGGATCGCCCTGGGGGCGGCGCTGAAGTAGGAAACGGCGATTCAATGCAGACATAACGATCCTTGGACATTGGGCAGTGCGTTCAGGCCACCGAAATTCGCACCGGGATGGCGCTTTGCAGGGCCTGCCCGGTGATCGGATCGAAGTCCACCTCGTCGCTGGTCAGGCGATTGGTCGATCCGCCCATCTCGCGCACGTTATGCTTGCCCGCATCGCTATCACCATAGGCATGCGCCATCGAAACAATCCCCCGGCGCAGTTTGTCGCTGGCCTTGGCGACCCCGTGGATGCTGGCATGGGGTGAGGTGATCTCGACGATCACGCCTTCCGCAACGCCCAGTTCGGCCATGTCGGCGGGGTGGATGTAGGCGGGATTGGTGGTGGTCTTGGCGCGCAGCTTGGCCAGCGGATGGCCGATCGAATTGAACCGCGTCTTGGAACGCCGCGAAATCAGACGGAAGCCGAACCCGGCCGCGCGCGCTTCGTCGCGGCCATAGCGCTTGAGCTGGCCGGGCATGTCACCCTGCGCCAGATCGAAGCGATAGGCCTCGCCGGGATCGGCGGCTTCGACGCGCGGGTGGAAATCGTCATAAATCACTGGGCGACCGTCAACCGTGTCGCGCCGCACCTGGCTGGGTTTGACGAGGCAGCCTTCGGTCATCAGATCGAGGAAGGTTTCCTTGGTGGGGCACACGTCCATCGGTACCGGCCCGCCCGCCAGGTTGAGCTGGACTCCCAAGTGCTTGGCCAGGTGCCACAGCATCTCGTATTCATCGATCACGTCGCCCGGAGGCTGGGCGAGCGCCTCGACATAACGCGCGTAGGGCCGCTCGTGCCACCATTCGGACAAGTTGGTGATGTCTTCGCGTTCGAGGCACTGGCTGGGCGCCAAAACCACATCGGCGCGCTTGGCGCTGGCCGACATCCACGGATCGACCTGGACGAACATTTCCAGTGCATCGAGCGCGCGGCGCATCTTGATCTGGTTTGGAAAGCCGACTTCGGGATTGCCGCCGATCGAGATCAGGGCGCGAACCTGGCCGTCGCCGGGGGTGAGGATTTCGTCGGCGAGCACGTTGCAGGGCATTTCGAAGCCCAGCTGGCCCAACCCACGAAAGCGCGATTTGGCCATGCCTTCGACCCCGAACATCGCCGTCGGCGGGCCAACCTGCGCGCGGCGCGGCGTCTGGACGGTGAACACGCCGGGGATCGAGGCCTTCTCGCCCTCTTGCTTGAACCGCGCGCACAAGATGTTCAGGCTGGTCGACAAGTACTCGGTCAGCGTGCCGTTGCCGGCCATTTCCGGCCCGGTTCCCGTCACCGCGCAGCCGCGCTTGGCATTGGCGAACATCCGCGCCGCAGCGATCAACTGATCAGGCTCGACCCCGCAACGGGCCGCCGCCACATCGGGAGTGAACCCGGCCACCGCCTGGCGCAGTTCATCCACTCCATCGACATGCGCGGCGACGAAGTTGCGGTCGTACAGTTCCTCGGCGAAGATGACGTTGAGCATGCCCGCGAGCAGCGCCGGATCCTCGCCCGGTTTTACCGGCAGATAGATGTCGGCGATCATCCCGACGTCGCTTTCGCGCGGATCCGCGACGATCAGCTTGAGGCCCTTTTTCTGGCGATCGCGGATGCGGCGTGAGGGGGAGAACGGCGGCACGCCTCCGGGTGGCGAATAGTGCGAGACCATCGGGTTGTTGCCGATCAGGAACGCCACGTCAGCCTCGTCGAACGAGTTCGTACCCCCCATCCACTTGCCGTAACGCGCGGTGGTGAAGACCTTGGCGGGCTGATCGAGCGTGACCGAGGTGTAGAAATTCTGTGTGCCGATAGCTTGCGCGAAGCTGTACGACGCGGCCCACGCCGAGCTGTTCTGATACCCGCCCGAACCGATGAAGATTGCCACCGCATTGGGGCCGTGTTCGGCGATGATCCGCTTGAGCGCATCGCCGACGTGGGCCAGCGCCTCAGGCATCGCGGTCTCGGCGAATTCGCCATCCGGCCCCCGCACCAGGCTGTGGGTCAGGCGATGCGCAGCGTTGTGGCTGTCGGGCAGTTCGCGGCCTTTGAGGCAGGTGTAGCCGCCGTACACCGGGTCATCTGGATCGCCGCGCACGGCGACGACTTTGCCGTCCTCGACATCGGCCAACATGGCGCAGTTGGCGTGGCAGAAACGGCAGAAGGTGCGGTGGGTGGAAACGGCCATGACGATACTCCGATCGATCGCCTGCGATCATGCCCGTTTTCGCCGCAAAAGCCTCTGCTTGAATTTGCTAGCAGAAGCCGCGCGCGCAATGCGGCACTAGAGCAGCAGGAGACCCTCCCCCGATGGCCGAACCGTTTTTCGATCACCCGTTTCTGAGCGGCCACCACGGCCCGATGCGGTTCGAGGCCACAGCGCCCGATCTGATCGTACGCGGCGAACTGCCACGCGATCTGACGGGCGTGTTCCTGCGCAACGGCCCGGACCCGCTCTATCCCCCGCGCGAGGGTGACTATCACTGGTTCGACGGCGACGGGATGGTGTTCGGCTTCACCTTCGAGGATGGCCGGGTCTCGATGCGCAATCGCTGGGTCCGGACCGAAAAGTTCGAGCTGGAACGCGCCGCGGGCAAGCGCCTGTTCGGTACGTTCGGCAATCCGATGACCAGCGACGCTTCGGTGGTGGGCAAGCGCTATAACACCGCCAACACCAACATCATCGTCCACGGCGGCAAGTTGCTCGCGCTGATGGAGGGGGCGCCAGCGGTCGAGCTCGACCCGCGCACGCTCGATACGCTGGGCGAGCACGATTACGACGGCACCATCACCACCACCTTCAGCGCGCACCCGACGATAGATCATGCCACCGGCGAGCTGCTCAACATCGGCGCCGCGATCAACGGCCCGATGGGCGCGGCCGAGCTGCGTTATGACATAATCGCGGCCGATGGCAGCGTGACCAAGCGCGAGATTATCCCGGTGCCGCATATGGCGCTGATGCACACCTTTTTCGTGACCCAGAACTGGGTGGTGTTCCCGGTGATCCCGATCGATACCGACCTGAAGCGGTTCATGGGTGGCGGCCCAATGACCGCCTGGGTCGATGATCGCCCGACCAAGATCGCGATCATGCCGCGCACCGGCACCGCCGCCGACGTCCGCTGGTTCGAATACGATCCGCGCCACATGTTCCACCAAGGCAATGTGTGGGAGGACGAGCAGGGCCGGATCGTCGCCGACGTCGCTGCGGCCAACGGCACCGCGCTGTTTCCCAACCAGGCCGGGGTCCGGCGGACCCACGGCGATACGCGCCAGAACCTGCGCCGCTGGACGATCGATCCGCGCGCCAACACCGCCACGATCCACGAAGAAACGCTCAACGACCGCGACATCCAGTTCCCCCGGCCCGACGACCGGATGATGACCCGCCCCACCCGCCAGGCATTCGCCAACATCAACCTCAATTCGCGCGACGGGCGGGCCGAAGGGATGGATGCGGTCCTGCGCTTCGATACCGTATCGGGTAAGGAGGACATCTGGCATTTTGGCGACGGTGCCTCGTCGGGCGAGCTGGTGTTTGCCCCACGCATCGGCTCGACCGAGGAAGCCGACGGCTATGCCCTGACTCTGGTTCATCGCGCCAACGCGGCGGTCAGCGAACTGGCGGTGTTCGCTGCCAAAGACATCGCGGCCGGCCCGCTGGCGCTGGTCGAAATCCCGTTCCGCGTGCCTTCGGGGTTTCACTGCAACTACTATTCGGCCGATAGCGCGCTGTATCGCGGCGCCTACGGGACTGCCTGAAACCATCGATCCGGGGAAACGCACCACTATGCCTACCACCACTCGCCAATGGCTGCTCAACGGACATCCGCGCGGACGCGGCATCGAGGACGGGGACTTCAAGCTGGTCGATACCTCGCTGCCCGATCCGGGTCCGGGCGAAATGCTGATCCGCATCCGCTGGCTGGGGTTCGATCCGGCGCAAAAAGGCTGGATGGAAAACATCGCCGACTATGTCGCGCCGATGGCGATCGGCGATGTCATGCGCGGCAGCGGGATCGGCGAAGTAGTTGCCAGCAACGGTGGGCGCTTTGCGGTGGGGGACATGGTGTTCGGCACCACCGGATGGACCGAATTTCTCGTCTGCGACGGCCGCGAGCTAAACAAGGTCGAGACCGACCTGCCGCCGACCGCGGTGCTATCGGTTCTGGGCACCACCGGGCTGACCGCCTATTGCGGGCTGTTCAAGGTCGGGCGGCCCTTGGCTGGCGATACCGTGCTGGTTTCGGGCGCGGCCGGGGCAACCGGATCGGTGGTCGGCCAGTTGGCCAAGATCGCCGGATGCCGCGCGGTCGGGATCGCGGGGGGCAAGGACAAGTGCGACTGGCTGGTCGAGGAAGCCGGCTACGATGCGGCGATCGACTACAAGGCTGGCGACTTGCGCGAGCAAATCAAGCAGCATTGCCCCAATGGAATCGACGTGATCTTCGACAACGTTGGCGGGGTCATCCTCGATGCGATGCTGGCGCGAATCGCGACTGGCGCGCGCGTGGTCGTCTGCGGCGGGATCAGCCGCTATGAGAGCGGCGGACTCCCTGCGGGCCCGTCGAACTACTTCAACCTGATATTCCGCCGCGCGAGCATGGCCGGGTTCATCGTGATCGACTGGGCAGCCGAATTCCCGGCAATCCGCAAGCGGCTGGAAGGCTTCGTCGCCGACGGCCGGCTCAACTATCGCGAGGACATCCAGCACGGCTTCGAAAATGCGCCTGAGACGCTCAAGCGCCTGTTCGTGGGCGCCAATCGCGGCAAGCAGATGCTGGCGCTATAGCTCTACCGATCACAACGCCCCCCGTCGCCCCGCACTTGATGCGGGGCCCGGCTTTCCTTCTTGCGTTGGAGAAGGAAGCCCAGCCCCGGATCGAGTTCGGGGCGACGGCTAGGTTTATTTGGCGACAACGGGTCAGTCGAAATCCGGGGTCGGCTTGCCCTCGGCGTTGTAAACTGCACTCTCGGCATCCACGCGGTACTTGCGGCTGACCGCGTTTTGCAACCCGCTCTGGCCGATGTGGCCAAGCATTCCGGCATACTGACCGCCAGCAAAATGCGCGGCGAGCGCCTCTTCGCCTTCCCATTCCTCGAACACGTTGATCCGCGACGGGTTGTTGAGGTCGGCGCTCCAGTCGTAATGGATGCAGCCCGGCTGAGCCAAGGCACCGTCGATCCACGGTTGCGCGCTTTTGAGCGCCGCGTCACGGCCCGAAGGCTCAAGGTCGATCTGGGCGGATATGACAATCTTGGCCATGGTCAGGCGTCCTTTGGCTGAAATTCGGCGACGATGCGGTAGACTCGTTTTGAGAACAGCCAGACCCCGTCCTGACGAATCATCTCGTCCTCATACAGCCCGCCGATCGCGCGCGTGGTGCCGTCCTTGATCTTCATGTATTCCTGCGTCTGGCAGCGGCCTGAGGCGCGGTCTCCGTTGACCTCCAGCGATGATGGCATGCACTGAAAGCTGACCGCCTCCAGCCCGCTCATCGCCTGCTTCCAGAACGCGACGATCGCCTCGCGGCCATCGACGGTGTTGCCCATCAGGTCCCAGTGGGCGTCTTCGGTCCAGACCTTGCCCCAGTCTTCGGCGTCGGCGCGGACGACCGCATCGGCGTATGTCTCCGCCAATTCGCGGATGGCAATGCGATCTTCGAGCGGTCCCTTGAACATGGCACTGTTCTCCCAGAACCTTGCTATCGCGGGCGCGGAGCGCAGCGGCAATGAACACTTTTGGCAAGGGCCAAAGCGATCCGTGTCGCCTATCGTCCGATGACGAACGATCGGGCGGAGAGTGGTGATGGGCAGACTTCAAGGCAAGACCGCGGTCATCCTGGGTGCCGCTTCCCCGGACAACAT
>JANMPV010000302.1:0-1982 GCA_031370045.1 Novosphingobium sp.
CATCACTCCAGGGCTGGCCGGTGCGGGCCATCGCGTTGAGGATGCGCAGCATCTTGTGCGAGCACGCGGTCAGGGCGACGAGCAGCCGGTCGTAGAAGGTCTTGATGACCGGGTTGAAGCGCACGACGCTGCGTCCTCCCCAGACATGGCGCTTGCCCCGGGCCTTGCCCGAATCCTGGTTCAGTGGCGCCAACCCCGCCAACTTGGCCACACGAGCCTTGACGTGGCTCGGCTCGGGCATGAATGCCTGCACCGTGGCGCAGGTGGTCACGCCGATGCCCTTGATGGCTTCGAAGCACGTCATCGAGCGTGCTGGTCTTGCCCGGGTACACGACGAAGGACTGTTCCAGCAGCTGGGAGCGGAAGCGTCGGTGGCTGACCAGGTAAGGGACGATGCGAGCCCAGTTGGCGATCGGCACGGCCCAGGCAGTCAGGTCGGCCTGACGGATCAGGCGCACGGGCAGTGTGTGCAGGCGATCGGGAACGGATCGGCTCTTGCTGTCACCGGAGTCGTCGTCGTCGAGAGGGCGACGGTCATCGACGAGCCACAACTCGCCGCTCGGGTGTCCGACCATCTGGACCCAGAAGTCGATGAACGCGCCGCGGCGGTCGATGTAGGCCGGCCGCTCACAGAACGATGAGATCGCCGGGTTGGCCTCGATGACGAGCCAGGTTCGCCAGGCGTCATAACTGCCGAGAGTGAGTCGGCGTCCGAGCTTGGGGCTGAAGACATCGATGAGGCACCGCCAACCGGGGCGAAATGGCACCACGGGGCGGGCGAACGACGGGCCAGATGCGGTCGGGTCGGCGGGCTTGGGCACGGACGTAAAGTTGTTGCACAGCGGAAATGCGCGACGGGGCGCAACAGTACTCCGCAGAGGCACATGGTTGCAACTTCACTACCGAAAATATCGTAGCAATGTTGATATACCGAAAAGTCGGGCCTGCCCGCCAAGTCCTTGATTTACCTGCGAATGCCTCTGTCGGCAGGGTAAGAGCTTCACTACACTTCACGGGAAGCCGACGCCGAAGCCAAACGCGCCAGGCAGTTGGATCGCGCGTTTGGGCTGTACTCAATCGAGCGAGCGATGCTGAAGGCAATGGCGAAGATCATTGCACTTCGGACTTGAAACCGCCGAACAATATGCAGAGTGCCGGCGGGGGAGTGGCCAGCCTGAATTCATGCGCGCCATTCAATGCACTGCGGCATACATGATGGCCTCCTCCGTTGCCGCCTCGGCGCTGAACTCCTCGACAATCCGCCCCTGTCGCGCCACCAGCACTCGATCCGAAAGGCTCAAGATTTCGGGCAAATACGAAGAAATCACCACGACCGCAACCCCCTCGTCGACCAGCTTGTTGATCACATCATGGATCTCAGCGATCGCACCCACGTCGACCCCTCGTGTGGGTTCGTCGAAGATCACGACTCTGGGCTTCTGCACGAGCGCCTTCGCGATGACGACTTTCTGCTGGTTGCCGCCGGAGAGCTCGACCACCCTTGCGCCCTTGTTGATGCTTCGAATGTTCAAGCGCTTGACCCAGTAGTCAGAGGTCTTCTGCTTTTCGGCAGTGCTCGTAAACCACCCCCGGCGCTCCTTGCCCGCCAATTGCCCGATGTAGATGTTGTCGGCGATCGACATGGTCTCGAAAAAGCCGTCGAGCTTTCGGTCCTCGGTCACATAGACGATGCCGTCCCGCACGGCCGGCCGGGGCACCAGATAGCGAATCGAGCTGTCACCCAGCTGGACTTGACCACCATGGAAATGATTGCGTTTGACGACGCCGGAGATGACCCGCGTCATCTCCGTTCGCCCGGATCCGATCAGCCCGAAGATGCCCGTGATCTGCCCACTAAAAATGGAGAACGACGTATTGCGGACCAAGCGGCCCATCGAAAGATTCTGGATGCTGAGGATCTTGGGGCCTCGGGGTCGGGGTTGCGTGCGATTCGTATAGAGAGCCTCGGAGAGACTTCGTCC
>JANMPV010000304.1:0-3220 GCA_031370045.1 Novosphingobium sp.
ACCCCCATAAGGGTCATGATCGCCAGCACAAGCCCGAGCATGGCGGCATGGATCGGGATCAGGAAGACGAGCGCGGGGATCACCACCGCGCCGGTCAGCGCCTCGATCGGATGAAAGCTCATTGCCGCCCAGGCGGTGGGCGGGCGGCTGGCATGGTGGATCGCATGAACCACACGGAACGGGGCCGGGCGGTGCATCCAGCGGTGGGTCCAGTAGAACCAGGCGTCGTGGAGGACCAGATAGGCCAAGAACGAGGCAGGAAGCCACCATAGCGGCAAGGCACTTGGATCGGTGTAGATCCGCGTCCAGCCGCGCTGCTGCCAGCCCCAGGCGACGACGCCCGCAGGCACGCCATAAACCGCCGCCGAAGCCAGGCTCCAGCCAATCTCGCGGCGCATTTGCGGGCGCAGACCGGCATAGAACCCGGGACGGACCCTTGCGGTGAGCCACGCGAACAACCCACTGCTGGCCAGATAGCGCAGCGCAACGATCGCAGTCATGGCGAGGGCGGAGAGGAGGGCGCCGGTCATCAAGCCCCTATGCCAAGCGGGGACAGCGGGGGACAGCGCGATTTTCCTAGAACCTCCCCGAGCTTGCTCGGGGAGGGGGACCGCCACGCCGCTTGGCGTGGTGGTGGAGGGGCAGCTTGCGCAAGACCCCTCCGTCAGTCGGCAGATGAAGCCGCCTGCCACCTCCCCATTTGCGCAAGCGCGAAAATGGGGAGGAACAAAGCTTAACCAGCCCGGCGGGTATGAACCTTGACCCCGGCGGGGCGCTTGGGCCCGCGCGGGGGGTGGAAACGACGCGGCGGGGTGCCGTCGCCGCGTGGTTCGCCGTGGCGCTGGCCGTTTCCATTGCCGTGGCCATAACGCGGGGAAGCATCTTCGCGGCGCTGCGCAGCAGGGGCGGGAAGCTTGGCCGCAGCCTCGCGGAAACCTTCGGGCAGCGGCAGCGCCATCAGCTTGATCCCGGTGAGCTTTTCGATGTCGCGCAGAAAACCCTTTTCATCGGGCGCGACGAAGCTGATCGCGATCCCGTCGGCACCCGCGCGGGCGGTACGCCCAATGCGGTGGACGTACTGCTCGGACACGTTGGGCAGTTCGAAGTTGAACACGTGGCTCACGCCCGAGACGTCGATGCCGCGCGCGGCGATATCGGTCGCCACCAGCACCGGGCACGAGCCTTGGCGGAATGCCTCGAGCGCGGCGGTGCGCTGCGGCTGGCTCTTGTTGCCATGGATCGCCGCGGCCTTGACCCCGGCCCCGGCAAGATGCCGCACTATCCGGTCGGCACCGTGCTTGGTGCGGCTGAAGACCAGCGCGCGATCGAGCGTGCCGTCGGCGGTCAGCGCCTGAAGCCGCAGCGTGAGCAGCGCCTGCTTTTCGGCTTGATTGACGAACGTCACGAACTGATCGACCCGTTCGACGGTGGTGGACTGCGGCGCGACTTCGACGCGCACCGGGTTGTCGATGAACTGGCGGCCGAGATCTGCAATTGCCTTGGGCATCGTCGCCGAAAAGAACAGGCTCTGGCGCTTGGTCGGGAGCATCGCGGCAACCCGCTTGAGCGCATGGATAAAGCCCAGGTCCATCATCTGGTCGGCTTCGTCGAGCACGAAGATCTCGACATGGCGCAGCGTCAGCGCACGCTGGTCGATCAGGTCGAGCAGACGGCCCGGGGTGGCAACGAGCACGTCGGTTCCCGGAACCAGCCGCCGCGATTGCTTGCCGACCGGCACGCCGCCGAACACGCAATCGACCTGAAGGTTCAGGAATTTCGCATAGCCTTGCATATTGTCGGCGATCTGCGCGGCGAGCTCGCGCGTCGGCGAAAGCACCAGCATCCGGCACGCGGCGTTCTTGCGCGGCTGGGGGTTGGCGGAAAGGCGGTGGAGCGAGGGCAGCGCGAACGCGGCGGTTTTGCCGGTGCCGGTCTGGGCAATGCCCAAAAGGTCGCGCCCGGCCAGCAGCGCGGGGATAGCCTGCTGCTGGATCGGGGTGGGATCGGTATAGCCCTTGGCGGCCAGCGCGCGCTGGATCGGCTCGGCGAGGCCAAGATCGGTGAAATAAGACATTGAAATTCTTTCAGATTAAAAAGCTGCGCGCGCGGCTCTGCCGCGACACGATGCGAGGTGTCGTTCGATGCGACCCTGCGTGAAGAAGGAAGCTTCTGCGATGCGGCCGTAGGCCCGAAGCGGGTCTGGCGATGTGTCTCGCCGACCTCACGCTGCTTCGGATTGCGCGGGGACATTATGGTCCGCACGCCGATCGCTGGGATCGCCCATAGCTGCATTGCAGCAAAACGCAAGAAAATTGCGCGGGCGCTGGCTTTGCTTGAAAATGGCGTCCGCCGACCTCACAGTGCTTTGGTGATGCAAGACGAGCCCTTCAGCCCCTGCACGGGCGTTTGCCGCATCGACGTCGGCGCAAGCTGGTGCTCGGGTTGTCTCCGCACGATTGACGAAATTGTCGTCTGGCCGAGCGCTCCGACGTCCCTCAAGCGCGACGTGCTGGCAAGATTGGCGAAGCGCGCTTGCGCCGTGACGTCAGGCGGAGAATAGCGAGTCATGATCATTCGCCCGCTCACCACGCTCGCCCTCTTATTCGCAACCCCCGCTTTCGCCGCACCGCCCAGCGCCGCCGAGCGCACGATGATCGCAACCGTCGATGCCGAGCAACAGCGCACGCTGGCGTTGCTCGAGCGCGCCGTGAACCAGAACAGCGGGACCCGGAACCTGGCCGGGGTCAAAGCCGTCCACGAAATCTTTGCGCCCGAGTTCGCCGCGCTGGGTTTTACCGTGCGCTGGGTGCCGCAGGACGCGGTCGGGCGTGCCGGGCACTTGATCGCGAGCCATAAGGGCAAGCCCGGCACCAAGCGGCTGCTGCTGATCGGCCACCTCGATACGGTGTTCGAGCCGGATTCGGGATTTCTCAAGTTCGAACGGACTGACCCCGACCACGCCCGCGGGCCGGGCGTGTCGGACGACAAGGGAGGCGACCTGACGATGATCGCCGCGCTGCGGGCGATGGCCAAGGCGGGCACACTCAAGGGCGCGAACATTGAAGTGGTGCTGACGGGCGATGAAGAAGAAGCCGGCCTGCCGCTCGAACTCGCGCGCGCCGATCTGGTCGCCGCGGGCCGCCGCGCCGATGTCGCGCTCGATTTCGAGGGCCTCGCCAGCGACGGCGGGCGTGACATGGGCTCGGTCGCGCGACGCTCG
>JANMPV010000310.1:0-4860 GCA_031370045.1 Novosphingobium sp.
CGACGAAGTCCGAACCCGATATGGTGAAGAACGGAACCCCCGCCTCACCCGCGATCGCGCGCGCCAGCAGGGTCTTGCCGGTGCCGGGCGAACCGACCAGCAGCGCGCCCTTGGGGATTTGTCCGCCCAGTTTGGCGAAGCGGTTGGGATCGCGCAGGAACTCGACGATTTCCTCGAGCTCCTCGCGCGCCTCGTCGATTCCGGCGACGTCCTGGAAGGTTACCCGGCCCTGCTTTTCGGTCAGGAGCTTGGCCTTGGACTTGCCGAAACCCATTGCCCCGCCCGCGCCGCCGCCCTTCTGGACCTGGCGCATCGCGAAGAATGCAACGCCCAGGATCAGCAGGAACGGCAGCGCCTGGACCAGAATGTACAGCAGCAGATTGGGCTGTTCCTCGGCGCGACCGGCGTATTTGACGTTGTTCTCGTCGAGCAGCTTGGTCAGCCCGCTGTCGCCCGCAATCGGGACGGTCGAGAAAGTCTCGTTGTTCTTGAGCGTGCCGGTGATCCGGTCGGGCGCGATCTGGATCTCGCTGACTGAGCCTTCGGCGACCTTGGCGCGGAAGTCCGAGTAGCGCATCTGCCCGGCCGCAGCATCGGTCCGGGGGCCGAACATCGAGACCACCAGCAGCAGCGCGAGGAAGATCCCGCCCCACACCATCAGGCTCTTGATCCACGGATTGCCCGAAGGCGGCTGGTCGTCGTTCATCGCAAAGGTTCGCCCGTCATGCAGGAGTGCTGGGGGTCAATGTAGGCACGAGGGGATGAATGGCAATATAACCCAAGGGCCGTATCGTCGCGAAATTTAGTCGGTTGCGCGCGTCCTGCGCGGCGGGGCGACGGTAAAGCGCCAGCCGTCATACGTAACTTGGCCGCGCACGCCGCAGAGCGTGGCCACCCGGCCCGCCTCCAGCGCTACCTCCAGCCGGGCAATTTCGGTGCCGCGCGGGGTGCCTTCGTGGCCAAGCGCGGCGATAACCCGCTCGATCACCCGCAGGCGCACCGCACGCGGGGCAACCGGGCGATAGGTCAGCCCGGCATCGTCGCGCGTAACCCGCTCGTCCCACTCGCGCGCCGCCGCCCAATCGAGCGCGGCGTCGGCCTGTGCCAGATGCGCGGCGCTCGCGGACAATGCTGCCGGATCGAGCCATTGGGCGGTGGCGAGTCCGGCCCGCACCCGCACGCGCTCGAAGCGACGATCGGCGTTCGACGGATCGCGCGCCGGATCGATCCCGGCGCGCGCAACGATCGCCTCCAGCTCGGCCTTGCGCCAGCCCAGCAGCGGGCGCAGCAGCGGCAGGTCGGGATGGCCGGGCACTTGTGCCGCACCCCGCATCCCCGCCAGCCCGCGCACCCCCGCACCGCGCGACAGGCGCATCAGCAGCGTTTCGGCCTGATCGTCGGCGTGGTGGGCGGTCAGGATTGCGGCGAGGCTGCGGGCTTTGGCCCAATCACCCAGCGCACCATAGCGCGCACCACGGGCGTTGGCCTGAAGGTTGCCGGTGGGCGCGACGATGGGGCGGAGGATAGCGTGGGGGATACCGAGCTTGTGGCATAGCGCGGCCACGGCTCGGGCCTCGGCGGCGCTGTCGGAGCGCAAACCATGGTCAACCGTGGCGACCTCGAAGGTGCCGGGGATAGCCGCGTGTGTGAGCAGCAGCAGGGCGATGCTATCGGGGCCGCCGGAAACAGCGAGGCCGATTGGGGTGCTCGGCTCGACCAGCGCCCGAAAGCCTCGGGAGAAACGCTCCGCTTCGGCGGCTAGAGGATCGCGCGACTTATCAATTGCACTTCACCGCCGATTTGGCCGCCGCGTACTGATTGGCCAGCCGTCCCGCCGCCTCATTGGCATACATATCGGCAAACTCAGCCAGAGCGACGCAGGCGCGCTGGGTTTCCTTGAGCCGGGTCATCGCCACGCCGAGATACAACAGGCTGTCCGCCGCGCGGTCGCCAGCCTTGTCTGCCTGATAGTTCTGGAGGAACACTTGCGCCGCGGTGCCGGGCTTGCCGTCGTCGAGATAGGCGCGGCCGAGCAGGTTGCGGGAATAGCTGATCCGCTTGCCCTTGGGATACTTGTCGGCGGTGGCCTTGAGCTGCTGCGCGGCCTCGGGAAAGAACTTCGCTTCCCACAGGCGGTAGCCGTAGAGGTAGTCGTCCTCGGCCTTGTCCCCGCTGACCGGGCGCTCGATCGCGGCCACTGCGGCGATGCGGGCGGCGCTCGGCTTGGCGGCAGAGGTCGAGGCCATCGCGGAAGTGTTGGCGGCGAGCGAGCCGGTGATCGAGGTCGGCTTGGCCACTGGAGCGGCTGCGGACGGTGCGACGGCAGGCGCGGCGTTGCCGCCTTCGAGCGCGGTCAGCCGGGCTTCGAGCTTGCCCATGCGGTTGGCGTTTTCCTCGGATTGGGAGGTGATTCGGGCCAGCGCGCCTTCGACCGCGTCGATCCGCCCTATCAGGTCGTTGACCGGACCGGTGGTGACCGTCGCCGAGCCAGTGGTGGTTGCCGCGGGGCGGGCGATCTCGGCCTCGAAATACTTGCCGTCGGAGCCGGGAAAAACCTTGCGCTGGAGCGCACGGACTTCGGCTTCCAGCTTCTTGATCCGGATATCGGAATCGCTCTGGGCAAAGGCGGGGGCGGAAAGCGCGGTCCCGACCAAAGCCGAACCGACCAGGGCAAGCGCGATCCAGATACGTGAAATCGATCGCCGACGCGCTGCAACCATGGTGTGTATCTCCCGCCCGGCCCGTTGAGAGGAGCCGTTCAACCCGCGTTCGCTTTAACCATGCCTGAAGGCGCTGTCACCCGTGGCCGGTTGGCTAACCCCCGGCGAAGTTCAGGTTGCAGGAGCGATCGGCACCGGATCGGGCTGGGCCGACGCCGAACCCGCAGGCTGGGACCGTTCGGGCACTGGCAAGGGCAGCGGCTGTGCGGTGCTGGCAGACCTTGCGGCGGGCGCCGCGCTGCGCGGGGCGAGGCGCGGTTGAGCGGACGTCCGCGGCGCTGCTTGCGCCGCGACGTTGCCGGGGGCCGGGTCTATCGGGGTCAGCTCGCCTGCCGCGCTTTCGGCGGTCGGACTGATCATCGCCGCCGGGCTGAGTTCGGGTGTCTCCGCGGCGTTTGCCGCCACACCATCGCGCACCGGAGGCAGATCGACTGCGGGAACGAAGTAGCTGCGCCAGAACACCGCCCCGGTCGCGATCAGCGCGATTCCCACGGCTACCGCGATCCATGTCAGCCGCCGCGAAGGAACCTTGGCCGGATCCTCGAGCTCCAGATCATAGGCCGGGCGGGCGTTGGCGGGCATTTCATGTTCGTTGAGTTCGCGGCGGACTTGCGCAGCGATCACCCCGGCGTCGAGCCCCACCACACCGGCATAGCTACGGGCAAAGCCCACCGCATAGAACCCCGCGGGCAGCTCCGAAAAGTCGCAGTCCACGACCCCCGCCAGCTGGCGTTCGTTAATCTTCGTGCGGACGGTAAGCTCGCCGCGGTCGATCCCCAACCGCTCGCGCGCTGTGCGTAATTTTTCCCCGGCGCGGGAAAGGATTCGCTCCTCGCCCACTGCTTCCAATGGCATAACATCAGCTTCGGCCACGACCCGTACCCCGCCCCGCTTGTTTTTTTGACGATCCCTTGACCGGATAGACGCGCGATTCGTCCTGTGGAGTCAACGGGTTTGCGGCGGGGTGCATTGCAGCGAACGACGAAGCGTGTTCAATCCACCTCGATCTTGCGCGCTGCCGCCCATTCGAGCAGCGTCGCGCGCATATCGGCGCGCGGTTCGGCCAACCAGCCGATCATCGCCGCGCGGATTTCGGAGGCATCGATCGATCGCACCAGCGCCTTGATCGGCCCGACTGCGGCGGGCGTAATCGATAGTCGCCCGAACCCCAGCCCGATCAGCGCGAGCGCCTCCAGTCGCCGCCCGCCCATCTCGCCGCACACCGTCAGGTCGACCGGGTGCCCACCGGTCCCGGCCCCGATGTCGCGGATCACGCGGGCCAGGAAGCGCAGGATCGCGGGGCTGAGCCAGTCATAGCGTTCGGCCAGTTTGGGATTGGAACGGTCTGCTGCAAACAGGAACTGGGTGAGGTCGTTGGTTCCGATCGAGAGGAACGAAATTTTGGGCGCGAGCACATCGAGCACTTCGGCCAGCGCCGGGACTTCGAGCATCGCGCCATAACGGATCGCTTCGGGCAGGGGCTTGCGCCGCTGCTTGAGCCAGGCGACCTGGCTTTTGAACACGGCTTGGGCGGCGTCGAATTCCCACGGCTCGGAGACCATCGGGAACATCACGTTGAGCGTGCGGCCCCCGGCGGCCTCGAGCAGCGAGCGCGCCTGCGATTTCATCAGCCCTTCGCGTTCCAGCGCGACGCGCAATGCGCGCCAGCCCATCGCCGGGTTCTCCTCCGTCTCGCCATCGTTGTGACGCAGATAGGGCAGCACTTTGTCTCCACCGATGTCGACCGTGCGGAACACCACCGGCTTGTCCCCCGCGGCGTCGAGCACGTCGCGATAGAGCCGGGTCTGGCGTTCGCGCGCGGGAAGCGTGGCGGAAACGAGGAACTGGAACTCGGTCCGGAACAGCCCGACGCCGTCGGCCCCGGTCGCCGCCAGCAGCCCCATGTCATCGCGCAAACCCGCGTTGATCAGCAGCGTGATCCGCTTGCCATCCTTGGTCACTGGCTCGAGATCGCGCATCGCGGCGTAGCCAGCCAGGCGCTCGCGGCTCTTGGCGAAGCGCGCCTCGAACGCCTCGACCATCGCCGGAACCGGGCGCAAGGTGACCGTGCCCTGATCGCCGTCGAGCAGCATCGGGTCGCCTTCGCGCACCTTTCCGCGGATCCCGCGGACCCGTCCGA
>JANMPV010000316.1:0-2078 GCA_031370045.1 Novosphingobium sp.
GCGACGAGGCGCACCTGGTCGACTTCGGCGAGTTCAATGCTGGGGTGGTCGATTTCACCCGGGCCGAAACGCGCGTATGGTTCGCCGAGCGGATACTCGGCAAGGAAATGCTCGACATCGGGATCGCGGGCTGGATGGCCGATTTCGGTGAATACCTCCCGACCGACGTCCGCCTCGCCGATCGCTCCGATCCGATGGAGGCGCATAACCGCTGGCCGGTGCTGTGGGCCAAGGTCAACGCGATGGCTTTGGAATCGCGCGGGAAAACGGGTGACGCGCTGTTCTTCATGCGCGCGGGCTTCTCCGGCGTGCAGGCGCATTGCCCGCTGCTGTGGGCGGGCGACCAATCGGTCGATTTCACCCGCCACGACGGGATCGGCACGGTGTTGACCGCCGCGCTGTCGGCAGGCCTTGTCGGCAACGCCTACAGCCATTCGGATTGCGGGGGATACACCTCGCTCCACGGCAACGTCCGCACCGCCGAACTGATGCAGCGGTGGTGCGAACTGGCCGCATTCGCCCCGGTGATGCGCAGCCACGAAGGCAATCGCCCAGACGATAATCTCCAGTACGACAGCACCCCCCAACTGCTCGCCTGCTTTGCCCGGTGGAGCCGGGTCCACGCTGCACTCGCGCCCTATGTCCGCCACTTGTGCGATGAAGCGGCCGCCACTGGCCTGCCCGCGCAGCGCGCGCTGTTCCTGCACTATCCCGAGGACGCCGCGCTGTGGACGGTGCAGGACACGTTCCTGTACGGTGCCGACCTCTTGGTCGCGCCGGTGATCGAGGAAGAGGCGGTGGCACGCGTGGTGATCCTGCCCGGCGATGCGCCGTGGCGGCATGTGTGGAGCGGCGCGGACTTCGCGCCAGGCTCCCACACAATCGCCGCCCCGCTCAATCGTCCGCCGGTGTTCTACCGCCCCGATAGCGCCTTCGCGTCGCTGTTCGCGGCGCTGCCCGAAGCACTCGCCGCATGACCGACCGGGCCAACATCCGCGATGTCGCGGCGCGCGCCGGGGTGGCGGTCAAGACCGTCAGCCGGGTGCTCAACGGGCATCCTTACGTCAGCACCGAAACCCGCGAGCGCGTCGAACAGGCGGTGCGCGAACTGGAATTCCGACCCTCGATCGCCGCGCGGATCCTGTCGGGCGCCAAGTCCAACCAGATCGCGCTGATCTATGACAACCACAGCCCGTATTATACCTTCCAGATCCAGATGGGCTGCTGGGACCGTTGCCACAGCCAGGGTATCCGCCTGCTCGCCCAGCCGGTCGATGTGGCCGATCCGCGCGTCGGCGACGAAATCCGCGGGCTGGTTTCCGAAACCCATGTCGACGGGATCGTGCTGTCCTCGCCCGTCACCGATTGCGAACCGGTGCTGCGCGCGCTCGATGCGATGGATATCCCGTTCGTGCGGATTTCGCCGGGCACCAACCATGCGCTGACCAGCAGCGTGTTCATGGATGATGCGCTCGCCGCCGACGACATGACCACCTACCTCATCAACGCCGGGCACCGCCGGATCGGGTTCATCAAGGGCCACCCCAACCACATGGCCTCGGACGAACGCCTGTTCGGCTATCGTCGCGCGCTCGACCGTGCCGGAATCGCCTACGAACCGCACCTGGTTTGCGATGGCGAGTTCGATTTCGACAGCGGCGCGAGGGCCGCCAACCTGCTGCTGAACCTGCCCGACCGGCCCAGCGCAATTTTCGCTTCGAACGACGATATGGCCGCGGGCGTATTGGCGGTCGCGCACGATCGTGGGATCGATCTGCCGCATGCGCTTTCGGTGGCGGGGTTCGACGATACCACGCTGGCGCGCACGGTGTGGCCGCCGCTGACCACGATCCACCAGCCGATGGCCGAGCTTGCCCGAACCGCCACCGATATCCTCATTGCCGGGGGCGATATCAGCCACCGCCGCCTGCCCCACACCCTGGTCGAGCGCGGATCGGTCGCGCCGCCCAAAAGGAACCCTGCATGAGCCAACTGCCCCTCCCCAAGAAAGTCCGGATCGGCCTCGACGGACCCGAAGTGGCCCCCATCGCGTGGGGCATGTGGCGGTTTGCCGGGCG
>JANMPV010000342.1:0-5180 GCA_031370045.1 Novosphingobium sp.
AATCGACGATCCAGCACAGCCGGAACGCGCCTTCCTCGATCAGCTTGAGACTTTCGGCGGTTCGCGTGCGGGCAAGTCCAGCCAGCTTCACCGCTTGCGCTTCCTTGCCCGCAGCGAAGAACACGCCGTCGTCGGGACCGAGGCCCAAAGCTGCGACCAGCGCCGCAGTGGGCGCTTCGCCGTGGTTCTTGGCGATCGGCCCGGCAGGAACGCCTTCCTTGATGTTGATATAGCCCAGCCCCGCATGGCCCTCGCCGCGCGCCCATTCGTTCATCTCATCGAAGAACTTGCGGCTGAGCTTGCCCGCGCCCGGAGCCGGGATCGCTCGGACCACGCCGCCTTCGGATGCGATTCGGTCGAACAGCCCGAAGCCCGATCCCTTGAAGTGTTCGGTCACGTCGGTGATCGTCAGCGGGTTGCGCAAGTCGGGCTTGTCGCTGCCGTACTTGAGCATCGCCTCGCGGTAGGGAATGCGCGGGAAAGCGCCCTGCGTAACCGTGCGACCTTTGCCGAACTCGTCGAACACGCCGCCCAGCACCGGCTCGATCGCCGCAAAAACATCGTCCTGCGTGACGAAGCTCATCTCGAAGTCGAGCTGGTAGAACTCGCCCGGCGAGCGATCTGCGCGCGCGTCCTCGTCGCGAAAACACGGCGCGATCTGGAAGTACTTGTCGAAGCCCGCAACCATCAGCAGCTGCTTGAACATCTGCGGTGCCTGGGGGAGCGCGTAGAACTTGCCGGGGTGGACCCGCGACGGCACGAGATAATCGCGCGCGCCTTCGGGGCTGCTCGCGGTCAGGATCGGGGTCTGAAACTCGGTGAAGCCCTGCTCGATCATCCGCCGCCGCAAGGACGCGATCACCGCCGAGCGCAGCATCATGTTGGCGTGGACCTTTTCGCGCCGCAGATCGAGATAGCGATACTTGAGCCGGATATCCTCGGGATAGTCCTGCTCGCCCGCCACTGGCATTGGCAATTCCTCCGCCGCCGAACGCACTTCGACTTCGCCCGCGCGGATTTCGATCTCGCCGGTGGGTAGGTTGGCGTTCACCGTGTCGGCAGTCCGCGCCACGACCTTGCCCGTTACCGTCACCACGCTTTCGACGCGCAACCGCTCGAGCACCGCGAATGCCGGGCTATCGGTATCGACCACGATCTGGGTCAGCCCGAAGTGATCACGCAGATCGACGAACAGCAACCCGCCATGATCGCGCTTGCGATGGACCCAGCCCGAAATCCGCGCCTGGGCGCCGACGTCTGCCCGGCGCAGGGCGGCGCAGGTGTGGGTGCGATAGGGGTGCATTGAAGGTCTTTCCAAACGGCCGCACATCATGCAGGGGAAGCGCGCGCTAACAGGGGAACCGGCGGGCTTTGTCAAGCAGCCGGGAGTCGCGCCCCTGCATTGAAAGCCGCATCGAAACTGGCATGAAAATCCACCCCCTGATCACCACCACCGCTGCGCTCGAAGACTTGTGCGGGCGGCTGGCCAAAGCCGATTTCATCACCGTGGACACCGAGTTCATGCGTGAGAACACCTTCTGGCCCGAGCTGTGCCTGGTTCAGATCGCCGATAGCGAAGAGGCCGCCGCGATCGATCCGCTGGCCCCTGGGATCGACCTGAAGCCGCTGCTCGACCTGCTGGTCGAAAACGAAGACGTCCTCAAGGTCTTCCATGCCGCCGGGCAGGACGTGGAGATCATCTGCAACCTGACCCAGAAGACCCCATACCCGATCTTCGATACCCAGATCGCCTCGATGGCGATCAGCCAGTCCGAACAGATCGGCTATTCCAACCTGGTCGAATCGTGGCTCGGCTTCAGCGTCGACAAGGGCGCACGATTTACCGATTGGTCGCGCCGCCCGCTGACCGAACGCCAGGTCGAATACGCGATCGGCGACGTCACCCACCTCGCCGAGATTTTCCCGCGGATGCTCAAGCGCCTGATCAAGACCGGGCGCGGGGCGTGGCTCGATGCCGAAATGGACAAACTCGCCGACCCCGCCAACTACCGCAGCGATCCAGAGAATATGTGGCAGCGCATCCGTGCGCCAAGCCGCAACGCCGCGGTGCTCGGCCGCCTGCGCGCCTTGGCGGCATGGCGCGAGGTCGAGGCGATGGACAAGAACATCCCGCGCGGCCGGATTGCGCGCGACGAGACGCTGGCCGACATCGCCGGCCACCCGCCCCAGCAACAGGCCGATCTCGCCAAAGTGCGTGGGCTTTCCGCCGGGTGGCGCGACAACGAGATCGGGCGGCGGATGATGGCCGCGCTCGATGCCGCCAGGCCGCTGACCGACGACGAAATCCCGGCGCGCGCGGCGCGCGGCGCACCGCTGGGCAAGGAAGGCGCGCTGGTCGCCGACTTGCTCAAGCTGCTGCTCAAGATCCGCTGCCGCGAAGCCGACATCGCCGCGCGCCTGCTGACCCGGTCGGACGACCTCGAAGCGCTCGCCTCGGGCCAGCGCAAGGGCTTGGCAATCCTCGAAGGCTGGCGCTGGGAAGTGTTCGGCAAGGACGCGCTCGAACTGGTCGAAGGCAAGACCGCGTTCGCGGTGGTCGCGGGCAAGCTCAAGATGGCGCATATCGATGACATCGGCGGGAATGGCGCCGCGGTTGCGCGTGTGGATGACATCGACGAGATCGACGATAGCGAGGATGCGGTGGCGCATGTGGAGTGAGGCTTGGGTCCAAGGATGCGCTTGTGCTTCGACAAGCTCAGCATGAGCGGGTATTTTTGCTTTATCCAATCACAAAACGCCGCTCAGCCTGAGCCTGTCGAAGGCCGCGCGCCAGTCCCCGCCCAACGCCTATGACCACCTACCTCCCCACGCTGAAACAGCTCCAGTACCTCGTCGCACTGCACGAATACGGCCACTTCGGGCGTGCTGCGGAAAGCTGCTTCGTCTCGCAATCGACGCTGTCCGCAGGCCTGCGCGAGCTCGAATCGCTGCTCGGGGTGGTGCTGGTCGAACGGACCCGTCGGGTGGTCCGCTTCACCCCGCTGGGCAACCGCGTGGTCGCCAAGGCGCACCGCCTGCTGCGCGAGGCGGAGGAACTGACCGAGCTGGTCCAGTCGAGCGGCCAGCCGCTGGCTGGCGAGCTGCGGATGAGCGTGATCCCTACGATCGCCCCGTTCCTGCTGCCGAAAATTCTCCCGCGCCTCAGGAAAGAACGACCGCTGCTCAAGCTGTTCCTGCGCGAGGAGCCAAGCGCGGCGGCGATCGAATCGCTCCACCACGGCCGCGCCGACTGCGTCCTGCTCGCGCTGCCGTTCGCCACCGGCGAGGTCGAATGCGAGGTGCTGTTCGACGATGCACTGTACGTCGCTTTCCCCAAGGACGATCCGCGCGATCCGCCCGCCACCATCCTGCCCGAACTGATCGACGAATCGCGGCTGCTGCTGCTCGAAGACGGCCATTGCCTGAAAGATCACGCGCTGGCCGCCTGCAACCGCCCCGAAATGCGCGCCAGCGCGACGATGATCGGCACCTCGCTTCACACGCTGGTGCAGATGGTCGATAACGGCCTGGGGCTGACGATGCTGCCCGCCATGGCGATCGAGGCGGGCATCCTGCGCAACACCAATATCGTCGCCCGCCCGCTGGCCGCCACCAACGCAGCTCGCAAGATCGCGCTGGTGTGGCGCAAGAACTCGCCTCGCGGGGATGAATTCAGGCTGCTGGCGGGGGAATTGCGGGCGGGGTAGGCGGGTTAGATCCGCGCTTAGACCAACACAACCGCGCTCCCATAGGCGCCAAGCTGCGCATCGCGTGTCAGCAGGGTCAATCCCTCGACTTGGGCGGTGGCCAGGAGCAGACGATCGAAGGGGTCGCGGTGGAGGTTGGGCAGGTCGTCGAGTTGTGCGGCATGAGACGGGCGGATCGGTAGGACCTCAATCCCCGCTGCATCGAGTGCCGCGACAAAGTCGCGCCCCGATAGGGGCATGTCGTCCAGCGAGCCTTTGCGCAGCGACCATTTGATCGCCACTTCCCAGACCGAAGCCGTACTGGCGACCACCTGAGTCGCGGTCTCGTCAATCATTTCGATAGCCTTGACCGACAGTCGGCCGCTTCCCGCCAGTCGCCAGAGCAAGATGTGGGTATCGAGCAAAAGCCTCAATTTCGATCACCGCCAAACAACTGCTCGATCTCCTGATTCGATATGTCGATGTCGTCGGGCACAACGATCTGCCCTTTGAGCAGACCCCAGCGGATCTTGGGTTTAGGATCGATCGGCACAAGCCGCGCCGCAGGCGTACCGTTGATCGCGATCACGACTTCGCTTTCCGCGCCCGACCGCACCGCCGCGACAAGGCGCGACAGGCTGGACTTTGCTTCATGCATATTCACGACTGACATAGTTACGACTTAGTCTAGCTTAGCTAATCCGTCAATCCATATGTTTCAGCCCCACCCGCAGATAATCCCACCCGGTAATCACCGTCAGCGCCGCCGCCGCCCACAGCGTGGTCAGGCCGATGGTGTGCGGCACGTTGGCTTCGATCCCGAACACCCACACGTTCCAGTGCGGCAGGGCGTTGCCCAGGATCAGCGCGCCGAGGCAAACGAGCTGGAAGGTGGTCTTCCACTTGGCGAGGCGCGAAACCGGGATCGAAACCTGCAAGCCCCCCAGAAACTCGCGCAAGCCCGAGACCGCGATCTCGCGGATCAGGATCACCAGCCCGGCGATCACGTGCATGTCGCCCACGTAGGGCCCGCGCATCACGCCTTGCGCGGCCAGTACCAGGATTACCGCAGCGATCATGATCTTGTCGGCGATCGGATCGAGGAACTGGCCGAGGCGGCTGACCTGCCCGCTGGCGCGCGCCAGATAGCCGTCGAAATAGTCGGTGATCCCCATCAGGCAGTACATCGCGAAAGCCAGGCCATACCCCAGCTGCCACCCTGGCCACCACAGCAGGAAGGCGAGCAGCGGCACCGCCACGATTCGGCTCAGCGTCAGCGCATTGGGCAGGGTTAGCGCCCGCCCGCGCGGCGGCGCATCGGGCACCGCTTCTGGCACCGCACCGGGCGCGCCATCGGCGCTTCCGCCAAATGTCTTGTCCGCGCCCGCCATACCGCTAGACAGTGCCCCCGAACGCGGATGCTGGCAAGGATCGCATGACCACTTCTACGCATCTCGTCCGTTCGCGACGCTTCCTGCCCCTGTTCGTCACCCA
>JANMPV010000427.1:0-4373 GCA_031370045.1 Novosphingobium sp.
GCGCGAGCAGTCCCGGGCGGGTTGCAAGCATCGCATTACCCGCCGCAGCCGGCTGGACCGGCATCGCCACGGCCGCGTCGGCTCCCGCACTGCCGGCCAGGCCGAGCAGCGGCGCGAGGATCGAGGCGACCGTATCGATCACAAGCCCTCGCAGACGTTTTGGGCGGAAGTATCGAGGAACGGTGCGAACGGGCAGTTGACGTAGCGCAGTCGGGTGTTCGTGCCTGGCGGGATCACGGTATCGGCTCGGATGTTCTTCGGCGCGTTGCCCAGGCCATTACCCGCGCGCGCACCGCCATTGTTGGCGCCGCCGAGGAAGCTGATCATGTCGTCCTGATCGATGCCATCGCCCGAGATCCCGACACCGCCGACCAACACGCCGTTACGGTAGAGCGGTGAGCCGCCGGGAAAAATCTGGATGCCGTTGGCCACCCGGTTAGGGGCACCCGCCGTCGCCGGCGCGGCGGTGCAGCCTTGCGGGGTATCGGCGTTGGCGCCCAGGATAAAGCCCGCGTGCTGCAACAGATTGCCCGCGATCAGCTGAGTCTGAAGGCCCGTGGCGAAAGGGTTGAAGTCCTCGATCGGCTGGGCCAGCGGCCCCGGCGGGCGTCCCACCTCACCGTCCGGGTAATAGGGTCGCTCGAGCAGCCCCTCGGCACGGTTTGAAAAAGCGATCGAGCCGGTCAGCGCGGTTGCGTCTGCCAGGAACGTGCGCACCCGGGTGACGAAACTGCCCAGACCCGCCGCAGTCAGATCGCCGGCCGCGAACTTGCTGGAGAAGAACATCACGGTCCGCGCTTTTTGCAGGCTGACGTCCGAGCCGAAGATTGGCGCATCGGGCGAACGGATCATGCCCAGGATCGCGCCGTTGGTATCGACCACGCTGATCGAAACCTGGATTCGGCTGTCGAGCGGCTGGCGGATCTGCGCGCGGCCACGGGCCATGACGGCGAACGCTTCTTCCAGCACCGCGCGCACGTCGGTGGCGCTGAGCGGGGCAGTGGCGGTGGGGCTGTCGGTCGCGGCGCGCGGCGGATAGCGGTTTGCCCCGCTGCCGTCGGTGAACACGTAGATATCGCGATTGCCGTACTCGGCAGGGGTCGCAGGCCGGATGCCCGAGGCCTCGGTGCCGTAGACCGACCCCGCGATGATCGCCCCGGTCGAATAGCCGGTCACCGGAACCAGCGCGCCGGCCGGGCCGTTGATTGCGGCGAAGTTGGTCTGGAGCGCGGCGAGTCCGCCGATCCGCGCGTCGGAAAAACGCAGCAGCGTGCCGTCGACGCTGATCCGGTCGGCGAGGATGAGGTCGGTCGGCGCGAAGCCCTGGATTCCCGCGAGCGCTATGAATTCCTCCGCATCGCCATCGGTGTCGAGGATGTTGGGATCGAAGCCGTAGTCACCATCGCCGACCACCCCCACCCCACCGACGATCGCCCCGTTCTTGTAGAGCGGAAACCCGCCCGAATCGGCGGCGAGACCAAGCGGCGAGCGCTTGGGTCCGATGAGCGCAGACGAGCCGCCCGCGGAATTGAACCGCGCGGAAAAGTCCGAGCACGGCAGGCTGCTGAACTGCACCCCGAACAGCGGCCCCGATTCGAGCCCCGGCGTGGTCGGCGCGGGCGGGAAATGCTGCTGGACGATCTGGCTGGCGGTGCGGGTCGAGAACGCGTTGCCACCGCTGGAAAGATAGGCCCCGGTCACCGCCTTGGCGATTGCGGCTGCGGTCGCGGGAACATCGAGCCCCTGCGCTTCGACTAGCGGAGTGTTGATCGTGTTGCTGAAAGACAGGAACGCGCTGGTCTTGGTGGTGGCGCGCGCGCCGTTCATCCGGAACACGCCAAGCACGTTGCCGACCCGGTCAACCACCGCGATCACCGAGGGCAAGTTGCGGGCCTGCGCCTCGCCAATCGCCTGCGCCATTACCTTTTGGACATCCGCGACGCTCAGCGATTCGGCCGCAGGCGGCACGAACAATTGGGTGCTGCCCGGAGTCGGAGTCGGAGTGGGCGTCGGCGCCGGCGCGCCGCCGATGTTATTGCCGCTGCCACCCCCGCCGCCGCAACCCGCCAAGGCGAGCGACAGCGCGGCTGCAACCGCTGTCGTATTGGACGCATAGGCCTTGAACTGGGCAGCCCCGAACTTCATGTCAGCGAAGGCTCCGAATACTGGCGACGGCGCCCCCCAATGCACGGCGGAATGCGGCCGGCTGGAACCCGTTGGGTTCGCGCACCGCGGCATAGGCCTGGTTGATCCGGCTGCGCAGGCCCTTGGCTGCGCCTTCCGAGACCGCTCCCTGATTGACCAGACCATTGAGCAGCGTGTCGATCGCCATCACCGATTGGACCGCGCCCTCATAGTCGGTGAAGCGCGAGGCGATGGCGTCGCCGGCGATCGTGTTCATCACTGCAAACGTCTGCTCGCGGCTGAACGCAGCTCCGCCAAACCGGTCGGACAGCGCATCGGCGGTCTGGCGCAACGCCCCTGCGGCCTGCACCGCCTGGCTTCGGCCCTGACCCATCGCGGCGTGGAACGCCTTGCTCCGCGCATCGAATTGACCCGCAAGGTCCGGCGCCGCGACGCGCGCCGCGGCGAGCAGCATGATCATGTTCTCGTCGTTATAGGGCGGCATCCCGGCCTGGATCGGACGCCCCGGATTGGCCTGCACGGCGATTGCGCCATCCTGGTTGTCGTAGATCCGGCGATGGCAGCTATGGCAATCGTAGAAATAGAATTCGGGGAACACCCCTTCCATCGCCAGCCCGGGCTGCGAAAACAGCGACAGGCTGCGCTTGACCGCCTCGGCCTGGCCGACCGCCCAGTTGCGCATCGTATTGGTCTTGCCCTTGCGCTGGATATAGTCGGCATCTTCGGTCCAGTGCTGCTGGAGCGTGGAGAACAGGTCCAGTTCGAACGACACCCGCGGATGCCCTGCCGCCATGATGCTGTGCTTGACGAACTGGCCCTGGCCGTCGCCCGACATGTGGCAATCGAGGCACACCCCGGCGCGTGCCTTGGGGTTGGTCAGGTCGGTCATACCCTGGCTGACATTACGCGCGTGGCTGGCGCCGACGGTGTAGTGCGTCGAAATCCAGCCCCCGGCGGCACCATGGCAGGTCTCGCAATCGACGCCTTCGTTGATCCGCTTGGCTGCGGGCGCGCTGTGGCAGCCGAGGCATTCGCCACGTACGCCCTCTTCGCTGAGCCCCATCCGACGGATGATCGCCTGGCCGCGGCCTTCGCGAATCACGCGATACGCACGGCTGTGCGCGCCGGTGGGGGAGGATTCTTCCTGCCAGCGCAGAATCTCGTTCTGGCTAACCGGGGTGCCATCGGCGATCGAGCGCCCGTGGCAGGTCGATCCGGCGCAGGACGCCACGCCGATGTGCGCACGACGAACTTCGCCCCCCGATCCACTGGCACTCTGCTGGGCATTGACCGGACTGGGTGCGATGAGGAACGCGGCAGCCAGCGCGCATAGCGCCATGCCCAGACACCCGGCGATCGCCATCGCTGTGCCCTGCGGAAGCTTACGAATCGTGCGCAAGAGCACGTTCACAGCGTTCGAAGAATCAAAATGACCCTGCATCGCCCCCTCGTTTCCCGAAGGCCCGAACCCGTTGGTCGGACCTTTGGTAATTTCCAGCGATGCGACCCCTGTTACGCAGGGTCTAGGCGAACCTTGGGCGGCTGTTCAAGCCTTCAAATGACATGGCGACCGCAAAAAAGTGCCTTTCCGTCGCCGATTAGCCGCTTTGGCTCATAAAACGACCGGGTCCGGCGCGCTAAGGCGAGCGCGCCGTGGCAGTGCTTGTACTTCTGACCCGACCCGCACGGACACGGCGCATTGCGGCTGATTCCGCTGTCCGCATAGGGATCGAAGCCGGGATCGCCAGACGCCACCGACCCCGCCGCCAGCGCCCCCAGCATCGCTGCGGCGCCGGGCACCTGGGGAAAGCGCGAATCGTCCTCGCCGGTAAACGGATCGATGTGGCCGGTCAGAAAATCGGGCAGTTCGGGCAATTCGAAGTCTTCGGGACGAGACAAACGGAACTCGCTGGTGGTCAGAATCCGGGTCACGTCCTCGCGAATCGCCTCGAGCATGCTCTCGAACAGCCCGAATGCTTCCTGCTTGTATTCGCTGATCGGCTGCTTCTGGGCATAGGCGCGCAGGAACACCACCTGGCGCAGCGCGTCGAGCGTGGCGAGGTGCTCCTTCCAGTGGTGGTCGAGGCGTTCGAGCAGGATCGATTTTTCCAGGTTCTTCCACGACCGCTCGTCGAGCTCGGCGATTTTGGCTTCCATCATGGCATCGGCCGCCGCGGCGATCCGCTCCTCGATGATCTGCGGATCGAGCCCGTCTTCATCCAGCCACG
>JANMPV010000532.1:0-2373 GCA_031370045.1 Novosphingobium sp.
CGCTCGGCCTGCCGGTCCTGAGCCGCATTGCCGAGCGCCACCGTCTCGAGAAGACCGATCCCTCGGCGGCGCGCTCTCCGGTGAAGCAACCGATCGTATTCTACATCGACGCTGCCGCCCCCGAACCGGTGCGTAAGGCGCTCGTGGACGGGGTGAGTTGGTGGGCCCAGGCGTTCGACGCGGCGGGTCTGGAAGACGCCTTTCGTGTTGCTGTCCTGCCGGAGGGCATGGATCCGCTCGATGCGCGCTACAACGTGGTAAACTGGGTCAACAGAGCGACCCGCGGCTGGTCCTACGGCGGAGTTGCTATCGACCCGCGCAGCGGGGAGGTGGTCAAAGGGGCGGTAATGCTCGGCTCTCTGCGAGTCCGGCAAGATATCATGATCTACCAGGCCCTGGTTGGTGCCGGGCTTGCCAACGGCGGCAGTGCCGACGATCCGGTTGCGGTCGCCCTCCAGCGCATTCGCCAGCTCGGCGCCCACGAAGTCGGTCATGCCCTGGGTTTTGAGCACAACTTCGCCGCGAGCAGCCAGGGACGTTATTCGGTAATGGACTACCCGGCGCCCCGCGTGATCCTGAAAGATGGCAAGCTGTCCCTCGCTGATGCGTATGGCACCGGATTGGGCGAGTGGGACCGGTTCCTTGTGGCCTACCTATATGGAGCGCAAAGTGACGCCGAAGGAACCGAGATGGTCCGGCAGGCGCGGGCGAAGGGATTACGTTTTGTAGGCGACAATGACGTCCGCGGCATGGAAACAGCCAATCCCCAAGGCGCGATTTGGGACGACTTTGGTGACCCTGTTGCTGAACTTTCGCGGGTCATGAATATCCGCAAAGTAGCTCTCGCCCGATTTGGGAGCGATGCCCTTCCGCAGGGACAAGACCTTTCCGGACTCCGCCGCGCATTCGTCCCGATCTGGCTGATCCATCGCTATCAAATCGAAGCCGCTGCAAAGACTTTGGGAGGCGTGGTTTCTCCCGTGGCCATGGCCGGCGAAACGATCGCGCCCGAAACGGTCCCAAGTGCACAACAGAATGCCGCGCTCGTCGCGCTATTTGACGCACTGTCGGTCGATGCGCTGACCGTACCCGCTCGGCTGCAGCCGCTATTGTCCTATGGGCCGGGCACGATCGGAGATTACCAGACAGACATCGAAGTCATGCCGACAGCAGGTGGCCCGGTTTTCGACAGCTTGCGAGCCGCGGAAATCGGCGCAACCATGATCCTTGATAGCGTGCTCGAGCCACAGCGGTTGAACCGCCTGGAGATGCAGGCGGCACAGGCACCGGCGCAACCATCGGCTCACGCCGTTGTGAGCAAGCTTATTGCACATGCCGACGGTATATCCGCCCGTGCCGGCGTGGGACGCCGCATCGCCACTACGATTGCGCTCGAACTGGCGCGTACCCGCCGCGAGAAAGGCCTCTCGCCAACGATCGCCATGCAGATAGACGGATTGCTGGGCGGTTGGGCCAAGCGGCTGATGGCAGCACCAGGGTCAGGCGAGCAGGTCGATTGGCAGCACGGACTTGGCGCCCTTCTTTCCGACCATGACGCACTCAGCGCCGCCTTGTCCCTGCCACGGCCCGAAGTTCCGCCTGGGATGCCGATCTGAGCCAAGTCGTTCGCAGCTGCTAACCTGCCCCCTCCCGCGCCAGCCACTCCTCCAGCCACTTGATCGAATAATCCCCGTTCAAAATATCCGGCTCGGCCAACAACCGTTGGTGCAGCGGGATCGTGGTCTTCACCCCTTCGACCACCATCTCCTCCAGCGCCCTTCTCAGCCGCATGATGCAGCCTTCGCGCGTCCTCCCGTAGACGATCAGTTTGGCGATCATCGAATCGTAGTACGGGGGGATGCGATAGCCGGCGTAGAGTCCGCTATCGACGCGCACGTGCATGCCGCCCGCCGCGTGGTAGCTGGTCACCAACCCCGGCGAGGGGGCGAAGGTGAAGGGGTCTTCGGCGTTGATCCGGCATTCGATCGCGTGGCCCGAAAACACGATGTCTTCCTGGCGCACCGACAGCGGCTTGCCTTCGGCGATGCGGATCTGCTCGCGGACCAGATCGACCCCGGTGATCGCCTCGGTCACCGGGTGTTCGACCTGGAGCCGGGTGTTCATTTCGATGAAGTAGAACTCGCCGCCTTCCCACAGGAACTCGATCGTCCCCGCGCCGCGATAGCCCATGTCGGCCATTGCCTTGGCGACGATCCCGCCCATCCGGTCACGCTCGGCCGCGCCGATCACCGGCGAGGGGGCTTCCTCAAGCACCTTCTGGTGACGCCGCTGGAGCGAGCAATCGCGCTCGCCCAAGTGAATGGCGTTGCCATTGCCGTCGCCGAATACCTGGAACTCGATGTGGCGCGGGTT